>JAIRMX010000031.1 GCA_031258375.1 Elusimicrobiota bacterium
GCTTTATCAAACGCGGCGCGATGAGCGGCCGCTTTAGATTTCTGCTCGTCGGCGGCTCTTGCTTTCTCTGCAAGTTCCGCTTCCGCTTCGGCTATTAACTTTTGATACTTATTCGGCATATCTTCGCCTCTTATTTCTTACCAGCAGGTCGCTGAACTTTATTGCCGCCGCCGGGTTTAGCGGCGCCTGCTCTTTGGGCAGCGGCCGCGCTATCTTTGAGTTATAAGCCATTGCCGTATATCTCAATGCGTCGCTTGCGTGGCTGCTCCAGTCGTGCGCGGGCGTTTTGCTTCTTATCAGCTTTATAGGGTCTTGCTCGTAATGATAATTCCTTAACGCCTCAAGCAGTCCCTTGCATCTCGCTTTGTCAAACCATATTTGCCCAAATAACATTTTTACCGCGTTTATCCCGTCTTCTACCGGGCTTGCCGGCAGTACGCTTACCCTAAAGCCTTTGGATTCTATCGCCTGCCTTCTGTTGGTGCCCGTTATCCATTCCCTGTTGCGCCCGTCGTGAGGAAAGAATATGTTCGCATACTTGTAGCCGCAATCTTTTTCCCGCTGCCGCATAACGCTCACGTAATGATCGCTGCCTTCGTTGCTCGCCTCGTAAAAATCTATCAGGTTTATCCTCTGCCCCGCAAACTGCGCGAATATTATGCTCGTCTCGTCGCCAATGCCTATGTCGAATATCGGGTATACCGGAAACTCCGGGTTGTGCGCAACTTCGCATATCCTGCCTTCCTGCTCGGCAAGCGCTATTTCTTTGGTGTATATCCCGCCGCTTACGCCCTCCTGCCATATGCCCAGTAAAAACCGGTTGCGCTCCTCTTCCGGCAAGCCTTCCAGCGTTTTTATGTAATCCTCCGGCAGATTGGCTAGATTATCTATCGGATTCATATTCAAAACCGCATAATCCTCGGGGTTCGCCAAAGGCTCGTCCGTTTCGGGGTTAATCTTTTCAATGAACAGTTTATAAGCCCAGTGCCACGTTCCGGGCGGGTTGCAGTCGCAGTAAACTTTGTTTCTGAGCCCGTTCTTGAGCGCAAGCCTCGTTAGAGCCTTACTGAACATCTTGTACGATATTTCGCTTACTTCATTAAAGAATATTGTGTTGTACTCTTTGCCCAGCACATTGTCCGAATGCTTTTTATCGTCCAAGAACCCAAACCATATTTCAGATTTATTATTGAAAACGCTGTACAGCTCGCTTTCGTTGTTTTTAGGATTAATGCCAGCCGCGCATAAGTCTAATACTTTGGGGTACGTGTCCAACCAAATGCTTTCTTTAAGGTCTTTTCTCGTCTGGCGGAATATCCCGTGCCGGCTTTTAGCTTCCCCCATCGTTCTGATTATGATATTGCGCACCTCAACAAAAGTTTTTCCGCTGCGGCTTCCGCCGTATAACAAGATAAACTTCGCCGGCCCGTTAAGTATCGCCCGCGCTTGCTTTTGCTTTTCCGTCAGACAGAAGGCCATTAAAGCGCCCCCTTATCCTCTTTGTCAAAGACCACTTTTGTTAAATTTACGTCTAAACTATCCTTCAGCGCGCCGTGTATTTTAAGTATATCGTTCAACGCTTGGCGTCTTACCTCTTCCTTGCTCCCTTTTTCGGCAAGTTTTCTAAGCAGATAATACGCTTCCGTCAGCGGCATCAACGCTTTCTCCTGCGCTTCCTTCCTAAGCTCTTCTATTCTTGCCTGTATCTTTGGCCTGCCTGCAAGCCTGCTTGCTTTGGGGTAAACGGTGTCTAAATTGCTGGTTTTACATTCGGGGTGAGATAATTGATATGCTTCATACTGCAAATAATTACCGGTAGCCATCAGACGGCAAAAAACTTCCTGCTGTCTCCATATTTTTTCTTTTTTGATTTTATGCGGAGTGGAAATTTGCAGGTATGATTCAAGATTTTCGAACAAAAACGGTTGCGCGGCGCCGTGAGCGGCCGGCTCTCTAAGCAGCTTTAGTATGGTTTCTTGTTCTGTTTTAAAGTCGGCAGACAAAGCGCTGGCCGCGCTTTGCGCTTGCGTTTTGGCTGCTTGATTTTGTTTTGCGTCCTGCGTTTCTTCTGACATAAAAACTCCCGACGGATTTTTATCTCCCGTCGGGTGTCAAAAAAAATGACCGCCAACCGCGCGCTTTTTGGCGCGCGCTTTGCGATCTCTTACTTTAACTATAGATTATATTTTTACAAATGTCAAGCGGATTTTTAAGATTATAGAAAGCGGTTATTTATTATATTCGCCTGCGTCGGCGGATTCTATTTCTTGCGGCGTGAAATATTTTTGCATCGGATGGGTTTTTATAAGCTGGGCGAGTTTTTTTACAAATTCTATTTTTTTGTTTTCATCGTAAAATCTGCCAACGTACAGGCCGGCTTTATCATAAACGGCGGATTGGCAAAATTCTTTGGGTACTCTGAAATCTTTGTATTTAAAAGAAATAAATTCTCCGTTGTAAAAATAAAGATACGGGAAATTGTTTATCTTTTGCAATTTATTGCAATGCGCGCAGATAACGGCCGCGCATACTTCATACATGGGTTTGTCCGCGCCAAAATCAATGCATATGCTTTGCGTTAGAAGCGCATGTCCGCATACGCCGCAATTGTTGCCGCGTTGTTTTGTCGGCGCTGACGCCGCATTATCGCCGTCAAAAAGCGGCGCGTCGTTGTTTGTATTTGATTTTTTTAAACGTTCGCTTATCGTCATTTTACCTCCCGCCATATTTTGCTTTTTCTATTTCATCGCAGTATGTAAAAGCGTTGTTTGCAATGGCGCGCAGGCTGGCCGCAAAGTTTGCTTTTTCAAGTTTTTCCGCGCCGTATTCCACGAGAGCTTTTGCGCCTTCAAAACCTTTGACAACCGAGCATATGTGCGCGCAGTGGCCTTTGTCCGCGTTCCAGCGGCTTAATCTTGCGTCGACGTCGTTGAAACTTTCCGGCATTACCGCTTTATAATACCAGCAAAATAATTTTTCAGCCGGAGTTCTGGGGTCGTTCCAGTTGACTGCGCCGTTTTGCTTTTCTTTCTTTTCGAACTCCCAAGCCGTGCCTTTCCAGTTTTTTATTTTATGCGTTTTGCCGCTTCTATCAGTCCACTGCCAGTTTCTGGCTTCGTTTTTATAAAAGAAGTCTTCCGGGCTGCCGGTAAACTTTTTTTCTAAAAAAAAGTTTTTTACGGCTTCTAAATTTGGCGGCATATTTTTTTGTTTTTTAGGTTTTTGATTTTCGCCTTTTATATTTATTAAAAAATCATTATGGGGGGGATATATAAGGGGGGGTTTTTGGGCAACTGGTTCAATTTTTGCACCAGTTTGCGCGCTCATATCTGGTTCAATTTTTGCACCAGTTTGTGAAATTTCGGCATTTTCGGGCTTTTTTTCTTCATTCAGCGGTTCAAAATTTGCACCAGTTTTAAGGGTATCCGGCCCGACTTTTATCATAAATTCCGGAAACAACGCGGCTAAAACTGGTTCAATTTTTGCACCAGTTTGTTTTTTTATTTTTTCAACTGGTTCAAAATTTGCACCAGTTTTTAATGTTTTGCCCGCTTCTATATCCAAAAATGCCTTTATTATTATCTTGCTTTTTCGTGTCCCCGCGCTGGCAATCTCTATAAAATCATATCGCTGCAACTCCGGCAAAATCGATTTATAAAGAGTGTTGCGGGATACTCCCAGCAACTCGGATAAATCCCTTGTGCTTATTTCCAACACCCAGCCCGCGCTGTAATCCGCTTTGTTTGCCATCGCCGCAAAGCACCCTAAAGCCAGCGCGCCGCATTGCTTTAATACCGCTTGCGCCGCTTCTTTATATAAAGGTATGTAGGAAGGTTTGTTTTCTTGCATTTCAATATCCCTGTTTTTCAGCCTCGGCTAATAAATTTTCCAGCCTGTAAATGATTCTGTGTTCTTCTTTTTCACTTTTAATCTGAGCGTCCGCAAGCAGCAAATGCAGCGCTTCGTGCAGTCCCACAGCCGCCGGGTTTTGGCAGCCGCGCAAATTATGATATAAGTAAAACGCGCGCGTACTAGCGCTGTATTTAATCTGCGCGTAGGTTGACATTCTGCGCGCATATTTGCACCATACCATCTTCCAATCTGTGAGCCCGAGTATTTTTTGCCAGCGCTCAAAACTTTTCAAAAAGATATCGGCTTTAGTCGTTTTCTTTATTTTTTTCATTTTTATCTTCTTGTTTTGCCGGCAAAAATATTCCGTAATTTATCCCCTCAGCGGCAACGTACAACAATTTGCCGTTGGAATAATAAAGATTAATTGTCTCTGCCGTAATATTTTTTAAAATCTCGCAAAACGTATCCGCGCTTATATTAAAATTAAATTCGCTCTCCAGCGGCCGGCTCACTTTGCCTGCGGGAATAACTCCCCCAACCTCGTAATCCGCGCAGCCCGCCGCAGCGGCCAAAATCCCGTTTTTATACCGGAAAGCCAAAACGCGCCCCATGATTTTTGCTTTTTTGGCCAAGCGCGTAATCTGCGCCGCGTTGATTTCAAACGCGGCCGCAACGTTGGTATGGCGCGCAACCTCCGGGTTAATAAAATCTCCTTCTATTAATTTTGCCGATATAATCGCGCGGCCAATTTCAAAGCTCGCGATATCGTTATCCAGCCTCATCAACATCCCTTCCGGAGCAAATAATTTTGCCGCCGCGCATATTTTGCGCGCCGCGTTTGCCGGCAGCAAAAAAATTCCAAATCCTCCCATCCTCTCCACGATTTGTTTGCCCGCCGCTACCGCTTGCCCGTCGCACGCCGCTAAAATTAAATCCTCGTATTCTTCGCCTTCCCACGCGCGGTTTTCAAAGTATACGCTATCGTGCGCTCGGCCAAAATCCGTTTTCGCCGCAAAAGTTAAAATCCTTTTTAAAATTTTTATCACTCCGTAAAACTCGTAAATATTAAACCACCGCTCTATGCCTCTGTTGAGTTCCCTCAACGTGGTGTGCGGGATTTCTTTTTTTATCTCTTCGCTAAGTATTAATTTTTCTATCTTTATACATTCTTTGCCCTGCCAAATATGCAAAAACCCGTTTTCGGCTATAAGTTCAATTTCGCCGCTGCCTAAAGCTTTTACGGCTTGGGTCAAAATGTCTAGGCCCACAACTATTTCTTCATACGGCCATTTATCCTTAAAATAAAATTCGCTTTCCCAAAGGCCGCAGCTTGTTTGCATCAACAGCCTTCCAAAATAATTTTGCGTTTCTTTGAATTCGCGGGCTTGGCGCCTCGCAAACTCAACGTCGCTTTCACCCTCCGGCGCGGGGTTTTCGCGCGCAAGCCCCCTCGCACTCGTTTTAAACCGCGCAAACGCCGGCCACTTCTGCGTTTTAGAAGAGGCCGCCAGTTTTAACGCCGCCAATAACTCTTTTTTGCTTGTTATCATTTTTATTTTTTATACAATCTTTTATTAAATTCGCAAGCCGAACCCTAAAGCCGTCATGCTGAATTTATTTCAGCATCCGTTTTTTTAATCTGGCCGCAAAATCGCGCCAATACTCCGTATCAACCAAACGGATTTTGTAATGCGCCGGCTCTTCAAAGTCAAAACGCTTAATCTTTCTAATTTTATTGAGCATATCCCTTGCAAATAAAGCTTCTTTATCTTTTTTTCTGCCTATTTTTTATACATCCTTGTTATTGTTTAACTTGTCAACGAGTTCCACGAAATATTTGTACTTTTGCGGGCCGCCGCGCTTGGCTTCGGCGGCTATTAATTCTTTGCTGGTACCGTAAAAACAGCCCACAAGCCACATATTGTTTGATTTTGTCCACGTAAAATACCGCCCGGAACTCCAGTTGTTTTTAAAAACCAAATAATCCGCTACACCGCAAACCTGCGCGTTGCCGCAAACCTGCGCGTTGCCGCAAACCTGCGCGTTGCCGTAAACCAGCGCGTTGCCGTAAACCTCCGCGTCGCCGAAAACCTGCGCGTCGCCGAAAACCTGCGCGTCGCCGAAAACCCGCGCGTCGCCGAAAACCCGCGCGTCGTCGTAAACCCGCGCGTTGCCGTAAACCCGCGCGTTGCCGCAAACCCACGCGTTGTCTTTAATATTGTCGAGTTTTTCAATATATCCGCCTATCGTACCGGCTTTGATATCGCTATTAATATCTGCTATGGCTTTGATTCTGTGCAATTTTGTGCCGCCAACCTCAATAAAATCATCTTTTATAAGTTCTATTTTGTTCATTTGTGCCCCCTAAATATATGGCATACCGTGCACCCGTTTTCTTTAAACATTTTGGCGCAGGCGGCGGCGTCTTCAAAAACAATAATGTCTTCTTCCGGGTACAGATCTTTAATTATGCCCAAAGCGCGTTCTTTAACATTCGCCGACGGGCTGTCGTCGCCGTCGGCGCGCATATAAATTTGGCTGTAATATGGATACGTAAGCCCAATGTTTTTGTTCAGCCATTGCTCTGTTTTTTCGCGCGTCGCATCCCGCCTTGCGGTTATAAAAAGTATTCTATGATACGGCATAAAGGCCATTATCTGCGCAAGCGGCGTTAATGGCAGATCCTCTATCTTATTTTCAAAGATTTCGCGCTCTCGTTCGTTTCGGCAGTTTAAATGCTTGATCTCGCTTTTATCCGCCAATACTCCGTCTATATCAAAAATTGCTATCATTTTTTACCTCTAGTTTTTCTCCCTCTCCTTGAGGGGAGAGGGCTGGGGTGAGGGTGTTCTTTCCCTCAAAACCACACGCTCTTTATCAGGCACAAAACAAATATTGCGCCCGGCACGCATAACGCAAGCATCAACGCTTCCATTACCGCGCAAAACATATCCTCTTGCTTTGTTATTATTTTTTCGTTTTCGAATTCAAACATTTTAATCGCCTACCTTTTCGTATCTCGCCTCAAACATATCCGGCTTGCACACGTAAAACTCGCCCGCAGCGGGCTTGATTATATAATCTCCCTTTAATAGTTTTATATTTTCTCCTTCGGTTTTTATGTAATACTCGTTGCAATCCTCATTATAACGCAAAATATCGTTGCCCACGAAGTTTTGCACCGCTATTATATTGTCTTCGCGCTGGTACTGTATAGCCTCAATTACTACCAGTTTGTTTCTATATTTTTGTACACTCATTTTTTTACCTCACAATAATTGCTTCGCATATATTTGCTGATACATGCTATTTTTATAAAACGCTCTCAATGTTTGCGCTTTGCCGTTTATCTTTCTCGCGGCGTAAGGCCGTCCGTTTGCCGCCCTCTTATCGTCGGTGCAAAGCGGTAATTCCGCCTTTACAAGTTTGCCCGCTGTCGTTCCGCCCTTATTTACTATTTTCATATCAATCCAATACCCAAAGAATAAACCATATAGCAACAATAAAAGTTAACATAGCTATTCTCCTTTGCCTCTTTTGCCCCACATCAGCCTTTCTTCAGCGCGGCAGGCCGCAAAGCTTTTTATAAACTTGCGGCGTTTTGCGGCGCGTTTGCGCAGTATATGCCCGCGCAAACCTCCGGTTCTCGGGTCCCATTCCAGCCAGTCCGGCCGGCATATGCATAACGGATTTTTTACGGTCACGTTTTCCTCTTTTTTTTTGACAAAAAAACCCAAGATATTTTAGCTTGCCAGCATTATCTTGGGTTCGAGATCGCAAAGCGGGAGGCTCTGCGATGGAAGAATTGCTCCCGTTTTTTGTTGCGACTGCATCTTTTTTGAGGTTCGCGCGCTGCTGGCCGCGCGCGCCCTCATTTTTTTACAAATAAATAAAGCACCAACTCAAAACGAGCTGGTGCTTTAGTTAAAGCTAAATTTTTGCTAATATATATATTCAAGTACAACGCCAATTTTGAATGGTTCTTGTTGTTTGAAAATTTTGATTATTTAAGTTATTGGAAATTTTTTGATTATTTAATTCAAAAAATTCAAAAAACTTAAATAACGGATAAGCAATTTTTAATTGGATTTTTATTGTGGTTTTTTGAAGTATCAATTGGCGCGGTGCCGTTTGGGGAAACGTTATACATCTTCCGGGCTAGGGATCGAACCTAGGACTGCCCCTCCAAAGGGGGACGTGTTACCGCTACACCACCCGGAAATAATATATTTATTTATTTTCAGTATTTTCCGCCGCAGGCTTGGACTTTGGCGTATCTTGCGGTTTTTTTGCAAGTTCCTCTTCGTATGCTTTAAGCACGTTTTCTTCCAAATATTTGCGGAAATCCTGATTTATCGGATGCATTATGTCTTTATGCGAACCGTCGGGAAGTTTTTTTGATGGCATACATAAAAATACTCCTTTTGTGCCTTCTACGACTTTCATGTTGCGCGCCACGAAAGAATCGTCGAAAGTAACGCTTGCGAAAGCTTTTAAACGTTCTTCGCCCATTAAGTGTATTCTTATTTCAGTTATTTTCATAATTTATCCTCCAGAAATGCGTTAAAAAAACCGTTGCTGCGTCAACGTTTATTTTCTCCGCAATTTTCTGCGCTTTTGCTTCATCATTTGTAAATGCAAACACGCACGAGCCGGAGCCTGACATAAGCGCAGCGTCCGCTCCAAATGCAAGCATGTCTTTTTTCAACTTTCCAACACTGCCAAGACGTTTCAACACGCAATCTTCCAGTTTGTTATATATCAAAGATCTCCATTCTTCAAAGCGACTGCCGCTTTCGATACTATTTATTAGTTTATTAAGATTTGAGATGTTCGTCAAGATTTTATCTTCGGAATTTAGTCTTAACCTTTGGTATGCTTCCTTTGTGCTCGACGGTTGGCCGGGGTAAGCTATTATTATATAAGGAGAGGATATACGATTTTGTACGGGGGTAATAATTTCTCCTATTCCTTCGCCTTTTGCAAAAGTGAAGTCGTAAAGGAAAAACGGAACGTCGGCGCCGAGTTTTGCCGCGAGTTTGACGATATCTTTCATTCGCTTGGCGTTTGTTTCTATATTAAACAAAGCGCAAAGGCCTTTTATAATTGCCGCCGCGTCGGAAGAGCCGCCGCCGAGTCCCGAAGAGGGGGGCACATTTTTCTCAAGCCGTATCGAACAATTCGTTTTTATGGCAAAAAAATCAAAAAACGCGTCGGCGGCTTTATACGCCAGGTTTGTTTTACCGCTTTTGATATTTCCGGCAAAAGGTCCTTTCAGTTTTAACTCTATTGAAACGGAGTCTGATTTTTCTACAGCTATTTTCACATTATCGCCAAATGCGGTTTTTGCAAACAGCGTGGATATATCGTGGTACTTGTTTTCTCGTTTGCCTAAAACTTCAAGAAAAAGGTTTATTTTTGCCGGCGCAAATACGGAAATTTCACGACTCATTTTACTGCTCCTTTTTTACCGCCGGCCCGAGAGGGCAATTCTTCATTTTGCAGCAACTTGGCGCGTCTATAAAACTGTTTTGTTCTTATTGTCCCGTCCGGTTCAAAAACAATCCTTTCTCCGTCAATAAGTCCGTTTTCGTAGAATTCCTCAAGATATATTTTGCCGTCGGGATAGTATCCTGTCCGTTTGCCGGTAAGCTTGCCCGCTTTAAAATTTTCTTCGTACATTATGCGGCCGGTTTCATAATAGAAAAATTTTTGGCCTTCCACAAGATCGTTTTTATAAACGCAAGAGCTTTGTTTGGCTCCGCTTTGATAAAATATCTCGCTCGTTCCTTCAAGGAGTCCGTTTTTAAAATTTTCTACCGCGACTATATCGCCTTTCAAATTATACGATATTCTGCTTCCGTGAAGTTTGCCGTGCAAATATTGAGCTTTTTGCTCGTTTAAGACGCCTTTTGTAAAATTGAAAAACCTGGCTTCGCCTTCTTTAAAGCCGTTTTCATAATTCTCCACCGATATTACGCGGCCTTGTCTATCGTAAGTTTTTACTTCTCCATGTATAATTCCGTTTTTAAAAAAGGCGTTTTGTTTAATGCCGGCGCCGCGGTAGAATTCTTTTGCTTCCCCGCTGAAAGGCTCTCCGGAGGAATCTATAATATTGCCTTCAATATCCAGAGTCTGGCGCGCGATTTCCCGGTTGTCAATATAAAAAATCCGCTCTTCAAAACGCGTGACGTACGTTTTGCCTTGTTCCTCAAGAGTTGGGATAACGCTTTTTTCTTTCATATTTTTAATTGTACTAAAAATAAAGCATTATTAAAAAGTTTAATATTTAAATTTAAAATGAGGCCGTAGAATTTTGTCAAAAACATACAATATGCCAAAATCATATTTGAAGCGTATATCTTACGCGTCAACTATTGACAAGCACAGGCAAAATCATATATTCTAAAGTATAAGACGTTTTTTGTCCGGAGGAGGGAATTATAATATGGAAATACATTTGACTAATGACAATTTTGCCAAAGAAGTCTTGGAACATAAAGGGGTTGTTCTGGTTGATTTTTGGGCGCCGTGGTGCGGCCCTTGCAGGATGCTGGGGCCGGTTATCGAAGAACTTGCAAACGAATATTCCGCTAAAGCAAAAATATGCAAATTAAATACCGACGACGCAAGCGAAATAAGCGCGCAGTACCGCATCGCTTCGATACCGACGATAATAATATTTAAAGACGGCGCGCCGAAAGTTCAATTGACAGGCCTTCAAAGCAAAGAAGAATTAAAAAAACAGCTTGACGCCAATTTATAACTTTAGTAATATATCAACATAGCATTAACGGCCTTTTTTACTTGTCTTAAGGCATTGCGCCTGTTGGAAATTATGTGCGCTGATAAAAAATAAATTAATAGGAGCTTTAATTAACCGCGTCTTTTATTTTGCCCGCCTTTTATTATAATTATGTTCTCTCCAAAAGAATTTTTTGTTATTGACGCCAACGGTTTTCTGCATAGAAACTATCATGCTCTTCCGAAACTCGCCACTTCGAGGGGGGAGGAAGTCGGCGCGCTTTACGGTTTTGTTAATTGGCTTATAAAATTTATGAAGACAAAACGTCCGCAGTACGCGGCCGTATGTTTTGATTCAAAATGGCCTACTTTCCGCCATAATATTTATAAAGAATATAAAGCCAATCGTCCTCCTACCGATAAAGCCCTTGTGTCTCAATTGGAAACCGCGAGGGAAATTATCGCCGCGCTCGGCTTCAAAGTTATGGCGGAGCAGGGTTTTGAGGCGGACGACCTTATGGCAAGCGCGGCCATGGTTGCGCGCGGGGAAAATATGGAAACGGTTTTGGTGACTTCTGATAAAGATATTTACCAAATCATAGGCGGCGGCGTTAAGATGTGGTCCGGCAGTAAGGACGAAAAATATAAGGATAACGCAAGCTGTTTTTCAAAATTCGGCGTAAATTGTTCGAATATTTCCGATTATCTTTCAATAGTGGGGGATTCCTCCGATAACGTTCCCGGAATTGCCGGACTTGGCCCCAAAGCCGCGGTTGAACTTATTACAAATTTTGGAACTTTGGAAGAAATTATAAAAGCCGCGCAAAACGCTGATAAAAAAATAAAACCGGCCGTCGTGCAAAAAATTATTGCCGGCAAACAGTCGGCATTACTCTCAAAACGGCTCGTAATGCTTAAAGACGATTTAACGCCGGATTTAAAAATGAGCGATTTCAAAATTGCCGAGCCGCGCGCGGATAAAATTTTAGCTATGGCGGAAAGGTTCGAATTTAAAAATTTGCTTGCCTTCGCGCGCGATTTCATAGAGCAGCCCCTATTGCAGACGGGAACGCATAAGCCGGAGCAGGGCGATCTTTTTGAAAGGGAGCGGCAAAGCGCGCAAATTCCCGAAGCCGAGTTTGAAGATATATTGCGGGAAGCAAAAATAACAAAAGAAATCTTTTTACACGCGCAAAACGGTTTTATGGTTTTTGCGGCTTCGTCCGCTTCCTGCGCGCTGATTGAGACCGCGCAAATTACGCCCTCGCGGCAAGAGGCGCTTTTCTCCGCGATATCGGACGACGATATTCTAAAAATAGGGCACGATATCAAATCCTCGTTAAAAGCGGTTTCTTTAGTTTTATCTCCGCCGGCATTTATAAATTGTTTTGATACCGCGCTTGCTAAATACTGCGCGGATCCGTCGGGAGATTTCTCAATTGACGGAGTGTTTTCAAGCTATCTTAATATTAATGCCGGCGCGCAGAACGAGCGGGACGGCTTAAGATTTTACGCTGCCAATATATGGCGGCTTAAAGAAAATCTCCAAAAAGTTCTTATTGACAATAATCAATTTGACGTTTTTACAAATATGGAAACGCCGCTTATAAGCGTTCTTTTAAATATCGAAATAAACGGCATTATGGTGGATATCGCGTGGCTTAAGACTCTTGAAATTTTATTCTCAAAAGAAATGACGCTTGAGCAAGAAGAAATTAATAAAATCGCCGGCGGGGAAATAAACGTAAATTCCCCAAAACAGCTCGGCGCTTTGCTTTTTGAACAGTTGAGGCTTCCGTCCGTAAAAAAAATCAAATCGGGGTATTCTACCGATGAAGAATCTCTGTCGCGTTTAAAAAATCTGCACCCCGTAGCGGAGCATATTTTGAAATACCGCGAAAGCGCGAAGTTAAAAAGCACCTACGTTGACGCTCTGCTTAATCTCGCCGACGGCAGTACCCGCCGCGTGCATACGAATTTCAATCAGACCGGCACGGTCACGGGACGGCTTTCAAGTTCCAGTCCGAACTTGCAAAATATCCCGATACGCACCGAGAGAGGACGCCTTATACGCCGCTCTTTCATAGCGCCGGAAGGGAAAGTTTTGCTTTCGGTGGATTATTCTCAGATAGATTTAAGGGTGCTTACTCATGAATCCGGCGACGAAAATTTAATAAAAGCGTTCGGCAATAACGCCGATATACACACGCAGACGGCCGCCGAGGTTTTCGGGCAAATGCCGCAGCTTGTCACAAAAGAAATGCGTTCGCGCGCAAAAGCCATAAACTTCGGCATAGTTTACGGGCAGGGCCCGCTTGCGCTTTCGCAGTTTTTGGACATAAGCGTGCGGGAAGCAAAGGAATACATAGACGCGTATTTCGCGCGTTACAGCAAAGTCAAAGAGTGGATTGACGCTGCTGCTGCGGCTGCGCGCAAAGCGGGTTATGTCAAAACGCTTTTTGGCCATATTAGATATCTGCCGGAATTTGAATCTTCCTCCGCCCGGCTTGCGAGTTTTGCAAACAGAGCTTCAGTTAACACCATCGTGCAAGGCGGCTCTTCGGACATAATAAAAAAAGCGATGATTGATATTTATAAAGAAATGCCCGCCGACGTTTTAATGTTGCTGCAAGTGCACGACGAACTTGTTTTTGAGGTTCCGCAGGAAAAAACAAAAGAAACCGCCCTATGGATTAAGAACAAAATGGAAAACGCCGTAAAACTCAAAGTGCCTCTTATCGCGGAAGTTAAAGCCGGCAAAAACTGGAACGAAATGGGCAAAGTGATTTAATATGAAAACTAAAAATATATTTTCATGCTTTAAAAACATAGCTAAAAAATCTCGCGAGGAATCTGATGCCAATAAAACACGTTCTAAAAAATACTTATGATGCTTGTAGTAAAAAACCATATTTTGAAACAGATAAAATATCTATTTTTAATGAGGATATTCTAAAAATTATTGATATTCCTGACAATTATATTGATTTAATTGTTACCTCACCGCCGTATAATGTTGACATTCATTATAATTCTCACGGGGATAATTTGAATTATGAAGATTATTTGGAGTTTACTCGTAAATGGATTACAAAATGTTTTAGATTGGCAAAAGATGATG
>JAIRMX010000058.1 GCA_031258375.1 Elusimicrobiota bacterium
CCAAAATAAAACGCAAAAGCTGATTGCGTCCGCGCGGGGAAAAAACTTCGCCTTTCAAAACCTTATAAGAAGGGCAGGCTTGCGCGCACGCGCCGCAGCGGCTGCAAAGACGGGCCGAATCGTAAATGCTTAAAAATCCTTTAAGCGGATTAAAAAAACATTTGCCCACGGCGTCTCTTTTGCTCGCGCAAATCAGACTAAAAGATTTTTGCGCCTCACGCGCGCCTGTCAAATTCATCGTTATCTCCGAATATAAATGCGTTAAAAAGATTTTTTTCGTCGAAGGAGCGTTTTAAAACTTTCCCTATGGGCGACGGAGCAAAAATTTTAAAAGCATTTCGTTTCATTTTTGGAGCCGGCAGGGCGGAAGTTCTTATAGTTAAAGCCGTTATCAAAGCATAAGCGCCCATACTGCCGTGCAGCAGGCGGATAATATCGTATCCGGCGGAATTTTTTACGTATTTTCCTCCAATCGATATAAAAGAACCGTCCGGAAGAATGAAATCCAGCCCGCTGACATAATCTGCAAAACAGTCAAAAGTTTTTGAAGCAAAAACTCCTCCCGCGCTGCCGTGCTCTGCCTGAATAGGCAGATACATTTTATGCATGGCAAGCTGCGCGGCCAAATTTTTCAGGCTTATGCCCGCCTGAGCCGTTACGGTATAATTTATTTTGTCAATATCTAAAATCTGATTTAAAGACGAGAGGGAAATTACATTTTTATCGTTTGCTTTGGCTTTAAGTTTGCCGTTAAGACCCGTAATAGTCGCGCGGCGGGCAAGGCGGAAATTTTTTTTGACGCGTTCGATTAAATCCTGCGCGTAGCGGCGGCTGTCGTCGGACAAAACAAAATTCGCGCCTGCAAGCGGCAGCACTTTATCGGGATTTGAAAGATATTTCGGGTCCAGCGCGTTTTTTATTTTGCGCATAATATTAAGAGCGTTTTCGTCGTACATAAGAGACATGGCGGCTCGTTTTTCTACGCCGATTCCATGCTCTGCGCTTATGCTGCCGCCGGCGCGTACGCTCAGAACGTGTATTTCTTTTACCGCTTTTTTTACAAGATCGCTTTCGTATAAATTAGTTTCGTCATAGGCTATGTTCGGGTGGACGTTGCCGTCTCCGGCGTGAAATACCATACCCGCCCGCACGCCGTATTTTTTAAATATTTCCCTTATTTTTATTATTGTATCGGGCAGGATTTCGCGCGGCAAAGCGCAGTCCAAAGAAATTAAATTCGGAGCCGTTTTGGCAAAAGACGCGGCGGCGGATTTGCGTTTTGCCCATAACGCGCCGCGCTCGTCTTCATCGGAAGCGGTTTCAATTTTAAACGCGTTGTTTTTTTTGCATATTTCCGCAGATTTTGCGGCTTCCGACGCGGTATTGTTTTTTTGTCCGTCAAATTCGCAAATTAATAAGGCTTCCATCCCGCCGGGATACGGCGTTTGGGTGGCTTCCATAGTCGTTTTGTCCATAGCTTCAAGCGCGCTTGGCAATATGCCTACGGCTATAATATCCCTAACGGCGCGCATAGTATCGTCGATAGTTTTAAAATAAGCCAAAACGGTTTTTAAAGATTTGGCTTTTGGCGTGAGTTTAAGCCATAATTTGACAATAATGCCCAAAGTTCCCTCGCTGCGGACTATAAGCGACATAATGTCCGGCCCCGCGTCGTTTTTGGAAAGTTTAATTAAATCTCCCTGCGGAGTAATAATTTCGGCGGCGATAATATTTGCGGCGGTGGAACCGTATTTTAAAGTTTTTGCGCCTCCGGCGTTTAGAGAAGCGTTTCCGCCAAGCGTGCTGAAAGCCATACTTGCGGGATCCGGCGCGTAAAAAAAATCAAACGGTTCAACCGCGTTTTGCAAAACTTGATTTACCACCGCCGGCTCGACGACGGCATATTCTTTTGCGCTGTCAATCAAAATTATTTTATTCAACGCGGTAAGGTTTAGTATAACCCCGCCTTTAAGCGCTATAACGCAGCCGTCGTGATTGGTGCCGGCCGAGCGCGGAACAAAAGGCACGTTAAATTTATTTAATATTTTTATCACTTCGGGCAGAATATCCGCGTTTGGTATATCCAAGACGGCGTCCGGCATACTTTTGCAGGGAGAATAATCAAAAGAGTTAAGCATAAGAGAAACGTTGTCCGTACGTACGCGGGCGGCGCCTAAAAGGCGCGTTATTTCGGCTTTTGCCGGCGAAAATTTACTAAAATGTTTCATATTTCCCATATTAAATTATAGTATTTAGTCCGCCATAATAGCTATAATGACTATATGAGCAGATTCCCTTTGCGTCCGATAACCGCTGTCGGAGACGCGCACGGCGATTATTACGGGTTTGCGGCCGTATTAATACATGCCGGCCTAATGGACGCCGAACTTAATTGGACGGGCGGCAAAACAGTACTGATACAAATGGGCGACATTTTGGACAGAGGCTCCGACGCTTTGCAAATAGACGCTCTGCTGGACGTTTTGCAGTCGGCGGCTCGTAAAGCCGGCGGCGATATTGTGCGGCTTGTGGGAAATCACGAACTGGAAATACTGCGTAAAAATTATTTTATAACCTCGCTGCCTTACGCGCATATAGAGCCGTTTCGCGCCAAATTGCTAAAAGGGATTTTGTCCGGCAAATGGCATGCGGCTTGCGGCGCGCGCGGATTTCTATTTACTCATGCCGGCGTATGCGACGATTTATACGCGGTCTTTAAACAAGAAACGGCTTCGGCAAAAATGACGGAAGCAAAAACCGCGCTGTATATAAATAAGATTTTTAAAGAAGCCGTGCGCGATAATATTTACCGCCATGCTATATTCAACGTAAGCAAAGTGCGCGGCGGCAGCGACGGATTTGGCGGGATATTTTGGGAAGATTTAACCTCTCTTTTAGCCTCTCATGAAAACGTTCCTCTGCGGCAAATTGTCGGGCATACGTCTACGGCGGAAATTACGTTTTCGGACAGCGGCAAAATAGTCGATATCGACACGGGTATGAAAAGGGTGTTTGAAGGCGGGTTCGAATATTTAAAAATAAAAAACAAAAAAGACGTTGAAATTATAAAAATAGCAGGCTGACGGGTATAACTATGAAAGAAGAAACAAGCGCGGCTCAAAAATTGCAAGAACTTATAAAAATTATGAAGCGCCTGCGCTCTCCCGACGGATGCAAATGGGATAAAGCCCAAACGCATAAAAGCCTTATAAAATGTCTTCGGGAAGAAGCGCGGGAAGTCGTCGCCGCAATAGAAAACAAAGACGACGAAAACTTAAAAGAAGAACTCGGCGATTTGCTTTTGCAAATTGTTTTTCACTCCGCCATAGCGCGGGAGGAAAACCGCTTTACGCTGTCTGAAGTCATAGACGGCTTGAACAAAAAACTCCTACGCAGGCATCCGCATGTTTTTGGCGGCGCAAAAGCTTCCACTCCGCAAGAAGCTCTCGCGCACTGGCGCGAAATCAAAAAACGGGAAAAGGCCGCAAAACAAACTTTAAAATAACTTTCTAATCCTTATTGTAAGCTGTTTTTAGAAAACGCTTATATCTCTATGCTGTTTTAGCACTGCCGGCTTTCCTTCTCATTTCCGTCCTTTTTATTTATGTCAAAATATGCGGACTGTTCGCAGCCTGAAAAAAGCTAAATATCCCAAATAGAAACGGCGTTTGCGTTTTGAGTAAGCAAAACAGGTTTTTGAACAAGGCAAATCAAAGAACCGAAATCAACCTCGCCGATATCGGATAATTTGCTAAAATTTTTTATCATTTCTTTGTTCGGGTTTGCGGTTTGTTTTATTTCTATCGGATATAATTTGCCGTTTTGCGCAAAGAGCAGATCAACCTCGTTTTTGGCATTGTCCCTGTAATAATAAAACGAGGTATCCAAACCGTTATGCCGGTGGGATTTTATTATTTCAGTTACGACGAAAGTCTCAAAAAATGCTCCGCTTGCCGCTCCGGTTTGCAAAACTTTCGCAGTTTTCCAATCGGCGAGATATGTCGCAAGTCCCGTGTCTAAAAAATACATTTTGGGTCTTTTGACTATGCGCTTTGAAATATTTTTATAATACGGCTGCAAAAAGCATATAATGCCGGAGGTTTCCAATATTGACAGCCAAGATTTTACGGTATTGGGCGCGACATCCACGTCTCTTGCGATGGCGTCTATATTTAATTCTTGCGCGGTTCTTGCGGCGGCGGATTTTAAAAATTTAAAAAAAGAGGTTACGTCGCCTACTTTTACAAGTTGGCGCACGTCCCGCTCCAAATAAGTTTTTACGTAGGAGGCATAATATAAATCCCACTCGTCTTCTTCTTTTAAAACCATTTCGGGGAAAGAACCTTTCCAAATAATTTTAAAAGTTTCGGCTATATTTAATTTTTTTAATTTTTGCGCGGTTTTTTTTGCCGGCAAAAAAGGTTTTTGTTCTTTTGCCAAATCAAATCTTTCGTAAACGAACAGACCGAGCAAATTTAAAACGGCTATTCTGCCGGCAAGCGTTTCTGAAACTTCTTTCATCAGCAAAAACGGCTGAGAACCGCTCAGCCACACAAGCCCGTTTTGTTTGGCTTTATCCGCAAGGATTTTTATTTTGGAAAATAAAGACGGCGCATACTGTATTTCGTCTATAAAAATCGGCGGCTCGTGATTTTGGAAAAATATTGAAGAATCTTCTTTTGCCGTCATAAGTTCATTTACGTCGTCAAGGCTGACGCTTTCTCTATTTTTTTCTTTTATGCGTTCCAAAAAGGTAGTTTTGCCGACTTGTCTCATACCGGTAAGCAAAATTACTTTAAAATTTTTGCTCGCTTTCAAAAATCTTTCCGATAAAGTTCTCTCTTTATAAAAATCCATAAAAACACCTTAAAATAATAACGTTTTTATAGAAATATGATAACATTTATTTTACAAATATGCAGTGCTACTGCATTTTTGTAAAAACTATTATGCTATCGGCACTGTTTTTTTGTCATACCTTCAGGTTTTCTTTTTATTGTCATACCCTCAATCCACCCTCGCCCCTGCCCTCTCCCGTCATAAAGGGAGAGGAGAATCTAACGCCGGGATAATCAAATATATTTTAATTCCGCAAAAAAATACCCCTGTTTTAAAACAGGGGTAAAAGGAGGAAGCAATTAATATAAGATAATCATTTTAAGTTCGGCTAAAAGCTTTGTTGCCGTTTGTGGACATCCAGCGCTCAAAGATTT
>JAIRMX010000067.1 GCA_031258375.1 Elusimicrobiota bacterium
ATATTAAATCTCTCTTCCGACTTAAGTACTTTCGTCCTTTAGTCTCCTTCTCTCTTTACTAAAGAGAGAAAATAACTGCTTTTTGTCCAATAAAAACGGCCGTTATATTTGAGCCTTTCATCGTAACCCAAAATATAACAGCCGTGGTTTACCGCCTTTCGGCGGTAAACGCTCGGCACAAAACAACTTGGGAGCTACCCTCATTGCTTTGTGCCTGATAACGAGCTGCTTTTGGACGATGAAAGTGCTTTTGATATCTCAAAAGCTCTCCTTGTTCTTCACAAGGTTCCAAAAACAGAATCAAATTTTTATAAGCCGATTGTTTTTTTACTCTTCTGTCACCCTGAACCCCGTATTGAAACCTTACGGGGCAAGTTTATTTCAGGGTCTGTCGTTTACTGCAGATGCTGAAACTAGTTCAGCATGACAAATTGATATTCTCAAACAATCCCGTATTAAAACCTTACGGGACATGGTTCAGAGTGACGATTTATCGTTTTCGGCTTACATTAACAACCGCTGACTCCTTTTGCAACATAACTTATTATACTAAAATTATTACTCAAACTATATAAGCTTTTTTAAAACTTCCGTAAGTTCGGCTTGAGGGTAAGAATTTTGTTCGCCGGTTTTAAGATTTTTAAGCGCGGCGGAGTTTGAAGCAAGTTCGTCTTCGCCTATTATAACGGCGTAGTCCGCGCCGATTTTATCGGCTTGTTTCATTTGAGTTTTGATATTTTTATCAAATAAACCGCCCTCGGCAGTTATATTCGCCGCGCGCAAATTTTGCAAAATATTAAAAGCGGTTTCGTTGCATTTTTTGGACATAGATACTACATAAACTTTCAGTTCTTTCTTTATTTCTTTTTCAGCGCGCGCGCCAACCGTGCGCTCCGCGCCCAAAGCCCAGCCTACGGCCGCAATATCCGGCCCGCCCATAGACTTGATAAGTCCGTCGTATCTGCCGCCGCCGGCTATTGCGTTTTGTGCGTTAGCGCCTGCCTGAAATTCGAAAACCGTGCGGGTATAATAATCAAGTCCGCGCACGAGATTTGCGTCTTCTTCAAAATCTATTTTGTTTTTAAGCAGAGTTTTTACTTCCTCAAAATGTTCTACGCACGCGGGGCAGAGTTTTTGTTTAGGCGCGTTTTCGGCAAATTTCGGCCCGTCGATTTTACAGTCCAAAATACGCAGCGGATTGCGCTTCAATCTTTCTTTGCATTTTTCGCAAAGGGTTTCTTTGCCGATGGAAATATATTCTATTAAAGCCCGCTTGTAAGCGGGACGGCACTGCGCGCAGCCGAGCGAGTTTATTTTAACTTTATAGTTTTTTACGCCGAAATCTTTTACTATGTCTTTAAGCAGGAGTATTGCGGCCGCATCGGCCGCAGGAGAGGAATTGCCCATAAACTCAACGCCGATTTGCTCAAACTCTCTGTATCTGCCCGCTTGCGGACGCTCGGCGCGAAACATATTTCCTATATAAAAAAACTGCTGAACGGGCGCGGCTTGCGCAAAATTATTTTCAATATACGCGCGGACAACGCCCGGCGTGCCTTCGGGACGCAGCGCAAGCGTACGTCCGCCGGCGTCTTCAAAAGCGTACATTTCTTTTTGGACGATATCGGTGGTGTCTCCGGTAGATTTAACGAAAAGTTCTTTTAATTCCACAGTGGGTATGCGCAGTTCTTTAATACCGTAAAGTTTGAATATTTTGCGCGCCGAGTTTTCAAGCTCGCTCAGAATTTGCGCGTCTTCGCCGAATATATCTTTAAATCCTCTGACTAATTTTGACATATTAATATTTTAACATTTTTTGCATTTGAAATTTTTGCTATAATATACTATAATTATTTCAGAAGCAAAATATATTTATTAAATAAGGAGATTTTAGTATGCGAAATTACAGCGAAAATCAATTTAGCAAAAACCAAAATCTATCTCAAGCAGCGTATACCCCCCCCCCCCCCGCATTCTCGTCTAAGAATTAAGGGATTTACCTTAATTGAACTTCTTGTCGTTGTTCTTATCATAGGTATTCTTGCCGCTATCGCTTTGCCGAAGTATCAGCAGACGGTTTTTAAAGCGCGTTTTACAAATGTTCTCAATGTGGCGGAGAGTTTGAAAAAAGCTCACGAACTTTACTATCTTGTGAATGGCGCTTATATTGCAGATATGACAAAACTGGATTGGGATTTTCAAAAAAATTGTAATTTATACACTAATGACGTGATTGCCTGTGACAAATATTTTATGATAGACCAACTGTACGGCTACGGCGTAATTACTGATCCGGAGGTGTCTTTAATTGATATTCGTTATTGCCCCGGTCATTCAAAGTGGGAGCACTGTTTCCAAGAAAACGGAGGGAATCCTGAATTTTATTATAGAGTCTGGCTGGACCACTCTTCCCATCCCGGGCTCAGAGAATGCAAAGGCATTACGGATGAAGGCAATAAATTGTGTAAAATGCTTGGTTTTTAGCCGTCACAATGACAACAAAGATAATAGATGCCCAAACGAGACATGGTTCGCAATAACAATATTATTTTCCGAAGCGGCGTTCGCGGCGGGAATATTCTTCAACGGCCGCAAGCAGTTCTTTTTCTCTAAAATCCGGCCATAACGTATCCGTAAAATATAATTCGCTGTAAGCGGACTGCCATAACATAAAATTGGATAAACGCTTTTCGCCGGACGTGCGTATAATCAAATCCGGCTGCGGGATATTGTTGTACAGATTTGAATTAATATCGTCTTCGCTTATTTTTACTTTGCCGGACGCGACTAGTTTGTTTACCGCGTCGGCAATTTCCTGACGCGCGCCGTAATTAAGCGCGAGGTTTAAAGTCAATAATCGATTATTTGCGGTTGAGGATATAATTTTATCCATCTTTTCAAGAATAGTCTTAGGGAGACGGTCTCTGCGCCCGCTGAATAGTAGGCGCACGTCGGAATTATTTTTTGAGCTATATTTGTCAAGAACGTTTTCAAGCAATTTCATTAAAGCTTTAATTTCGCAAGGCGGTCTTTGCCAATTTTCAGTTGAAAACGCAAAAAGCGTGATATATTTTATTCCTATCTGCCTGGCAATTTTTATTATTGCTTCAACGGACGCCGCGCCCTCTTTATGGCCTTTTGCGCGCGCAAAGCCGCGGGCTTTTGCCCAGCGGCCGTTGCCGTCCATAATAAACGCGATATGCAGCGGGATTTTGAGGTTTTTTTGCATAGCTTGTTTAAGGCTACACCGTCATTATTTCTTTTTCTTTTTCCGCTACGGTTTTTTCTATTAAAGATACGGCCGCGTCGGTGGCTTTTTGTATATCGTTTTCATAGCGTTTGCAGTCGTCTTCCGTAGTCTCGCCGGATTTCTGCGCTTTTTTGAATTTTTCAATAGCGTCGCGGCGTTCGTTGCGCACGCTTACTTTATAATCTTCGCTCATTTTTGCCACGGTTTTGCTCAAAGTTTTGCGCCTGTCTTCCGTCATAGGGGGGAAAGTTATTCTTATAACTTTGCCGTCGTTTACGGGGCTTGCGCCCAAGTCCGACTGCATAAGCGCTTTTTCTATGTCTTTAATCGCGGATATATCCCACGGCTGTATTTCTATAGTTCTTGCGTCGGTCGTGTTTATTACGGACATTTGCTTAAGCGGGGTGGGCGTTCCGTAATAATCGACGCGCACGTTTTCCAGCATCTGCGCGTTGGCGCGGCCGGTGCGCAGAGTGGCCAAGTCTTTACGCAGCTTTTCGGCTACGTCCGACATATTTTTTTTCGCTTTGTTTAAAATTTCATTTATGCTTTCCATAATAAATTACCTCGTTTGTATTTTTATTTATTATATCTTTTTTTTCGACAATGGTATTCTTGAAGCGGGCACGTCGCGTATAACAACGCGTTTTACGGCGGCTGCTTTTTGCGATTTTTCTATATGCGCGTTTTGTTTTTCAACCGCGCGGGACAGTTTGCCCACCTTTATCAGCAAGAATATTATAGTAAGGAACATTATAGATAAAATTACCGCGAATATAAATCTTTCGTTAGCAATTAATTTAAATGGTTTAGGGTATTGCTTTTGAGAATAGTTTTGAACGGGGGCGTCTTTCGGTATGATATCCGCGGAAGGATTCAACTGCTCTGGCAACTCGCTTTTTTGCGGCGCGGGCGTACCCGTCAAATCCGAAATATTAGGGTTTTCATGTTTTACGTTAAAAACTCCGTCCGTTTTAACATTAGAATTTTGTTTGCGAAAATATTTTATTTTTCTTAGAATTTTTCTGTAATACCAACGAGATAATGCCGAAAGCACCTCAAAAACGCTTTTATCGGGTTTTTCTTGAGATAAATTCGAATTAAACTGAGCATTATATATTATGGTATCTATTCCGTGTTGCGGCCGTATTGTATTTTGCGCGGTTTGCGCGTCTGTTTTTGCCGCGCTAGTTTCCGTTTTAGATATTATGCGGGAATGCAGAGCGTAGCGTTGTTCTTGAGGCATAAAGAAACGTTTAATCGCGGCACAAATTTCCCTGCGCAGAGCGTATGTGGTAAAAAATATTATCAACGCGCAGAGGATAAATAGAATTATTGCCCATGTCAAATTTAAGGAAGACAATGAATTTGTCATACTTTTAATTCCATTAATGAATAACGGTGCCTATTTTTTCTCCTTTAACGGCAAGCCTTATGTTTCCTTTTTTATGAAGATTGAATACGCAAAGTTTAAATTTATTTTCCAAAGCCATGGCAAGCGCGGCGGCGTCCATGAATTTAAGACCCTTTTTTATAGCCTCTTCGTAAGATATTTCTTTTATTAGCCTGGCTTTAGGATTCTTTTTAGGATCGCTGTCATAAACTCCGTCAACCTGCGTGGCTTTTAATATTATATCCGCTTTAATTTCAAAAGCGCGCAAAGCGGCGGCCGTATCGGTAGTGAAAAACGGATTGCCCGTGCCGCCGGCAAAAATTACCACGCGGCCTTTTTCGAGATGACGCACGGCTTTTCGTTTTATAAACGGCTCCGCAAGCTGATAGACGTTTATGGCCGTCATAACGCGCGTTGGGATATTAATTTCCTCCAGAGCCGACTGCAGGGCAACGGCGTTTATTATCGTCGCCAGCATGCCCATATTGTCGGCATTGACGCGGTCTATTATGCCGCCGCCGTCGCGCACTCCGCGCCATATATTGCCGCCTCCTATTACGATTGCAAGCTGGCATTTTGTCTTAAGCGCGTTTTTAATTTCAAGCGCGATTGATTTAAGAGCCTGCGGCGTAATACCGCGCGCGCCTTCTTTGGCGAGAGACTCTCCCGATAATTTTAAAAGTACTCTTTTTGGCATATTGTTAATATTACCTCTTTTTGGGCGATATATATGACAATGTTTCTCTTTCATAATAGCAAATTTTTACTTTCCGAGGTAATGCCGTTGTTAAATAATAGGAAGCGTTAATTTCCCCGAGCATTATTATGTTGCTATTACTGCCATAAGGCGCAATGAGCTAAACAATAAAAATCAAACGAAAGAAATTTGCCCCTTTGCGAGTTGTTCTATTATTTTATTCTCTACAATTTTGCCAAACGCCGTTTTTATATGTTGATGGTTTTGTCATACCAATGTGATTGCAAATATATTCATAATCGTTATCGTTTCTCCAGCAACATACGTGCGTAGTAACTTTGCCTTGTTCATTGCGAAAAAAATATACCGCGTATTTTTCATCCCATGGTAATCTAAAAAAAGAAAAAAGGCGGTATGCAAAATATTTGGTATCATTTCTATGGTTAGGAACGTTCCTTGTGCCGGGTATAGTTATATCCAAGTCTTCCAAAGTATCAGGGTTCTTCCCATGTTGTAAAATATAAAGCTCTGATGCCTGGAGAATATTTTTTTGTATTATGAAGGCCTCGCTAACAAGAGCTTTCTCAACGGCTTTTTGGTATTGCGGCAAAGCTATGGCGGCGAGAATTCCAATAATAACTACGACTACAAGCATTTCAATTAAAGTAAACGCTTTTTTGTTTGTGGTGTTCATGATACTGCCTCCGTACATAAAATAAGCCTTTGCATACGCAAAAGCTTTACTATCTTTACTAAACTAAAACAGTTAAATTTAAAATTGGAAATGAAAGTGAAAGCAGAGAATTCTCCCTTTAGTAAAGGGAGCGCCGCTTTGGCGGCGAGGGATTTAATATTGT
>JAIRMX010000068.1 GCA_031258375.1 Elusimicrobiota bacterium
AGCTCTTTAAACGTTTTATTGTCCTGTGACATATTTATAACACTCCTGTATTGATTTAATAAGATTTTATCTCTTTTTGAAGCTCAATTTCTTCTTTCAGCAAATCCAACGGAACTTCCCCTGCCGGATATTTCTTTTTTTTATTCTGCAGCTGTTTAAGCAAATCTTTCAGCGCGGACTTTTTTATCGTTTTTACTATATCTCCTATATCGGAAAGCGGGCGCGCGTTTTGCGGCATATGTTCCAGCGAAAGTTTCAAAATTAAACTTTCTTCCTGAGGGATTTCTTTTGCAAGCGCGGCGGCGATATGTTCCTTAGGAATTTCTTCGCCCAGATTTTTTATTCCGTTTAAAATGCGCCATAAAGTTTTATTTTTAAAATGATACTCTTCCAAACTGTTGCAAACGTCTAAGTGTTTTGGGAATTTTAACAACAGCTTTATCAAATCCGTCTCGGCGCGCGGCATATCCGCGTACGGCGGCGTTTGCGCTGACGTCGGCGGCTTGTTTGAATCTCTCTGCGAAACTCTAGCCCATAATATATCTTCTTCGGTGTTAAGCCTGTCCGCCGCAATACGCGTCCATTCGCGTTTTATGATTGCGTCGGGTTGTTTTTTTATGGTTTCAACAAGCTCCGCGGCGATATTCGCCTTTTGCTGAGGGTTTAAACCTTCATTGCCTTTCATAAGAATATCGGCTTGAAAATTTATTAAATCTTTTGCGCCCGCAAGCGTATTCTTAAAACCTTCCGCTCCGTATTTCACGATATATTCGTCGGGATCAAGACCGTCGGGCAGAGTAATTAACCGCGCGTAAAGCCCGTTTTCAACAAGTATAATAGCCGCGCGCAAAGCCGCGTTAACGCCGGCGTTATCCGGATCAAACATCACTATAATGTCCGACGTGTAGCGTTTTAAAAGTTTTGCATGCTCCGTGCCGAAAGAGGTGCCCAAAGGCGCGACGCAATTTTCAATGCCGGCCTGATGAGCGGCTATTACGTCCATATAACCCTCGAGCAAAATGGCGCGGTTTTCTTTGCGTATGGCAGGCCCGGCAAAATTAAGCGCGTATAAAACGCGGCTTTTTGAAAACAGCACAGTTTCGGGCGAGTTTAAATACTTAGGCTGCCCCTCCCCCATCACGCGGCCGCCGAAGGCAATAGTTTCGCCGCGGTGATTGAGAATAGGAAACATCAGCCTGTTTTTAAAATAATCCGCGCCGCTTGCCGCGTTTGCAAGGCCGAGTTTTTTTAAATCCTGCAAATCTATTTTCGCCTCAAGCGCTTTTTTTACAAGTCCGTCGAAAACTGCCAAACCGAGTTCAAATTTTTGAGCGGTTTGCTTTGTCAAATTTCTTTGCTTTACGTAAGCGCGCGCGGCCTGCCCCGCCGAAGACATAAGCTGTTTATGATAAAAATTTTTAGCAAAATTCATTATTTTATAAAATTTAAGACGCGTTTTTTCGTCTTGCGACATATTTTCTTCCTGCTGCCATTCTATGCCTGCGCGCTGGGCAAGTTTGCGGGCGGCTTCGTTGAAAGACAAATTTTCAACGCGCATTAAAAAAGCAAAAATATCGCCGCCGGCCTGACAGCCGAAACAATAAAACAGACCCTTTTCGGGACTAATGACAAAAGAAGGCGTCTTTTCCTGATGAAACGGACAGCAGGCTTTATAAGTGCGCCCCGCTTTTTTTATCGCGGGAACGTACTCCTTGATAAGCTCGAGCATGTCGACGCTGTCGCGTATTTTTTCTATTACGGAATTATTCATTTTGAAATCGCCGTCTTTCAAACAGCTAAAGACGCAACAGCCCGCCCTTTTTTGGGCGGACTATTGCGTTCAATTATTAACAATAATTAAAAACGCTTTCTTTTAGTGCGTTTCATCCTGCGCCGGGCTTCCTGAGATTTCAGTTTGCGCCTAACGCTGGGCGGAGTATAGGTCTCTCTTCTTTTGATTTCTTTTAAAATGCCGTTTTTCTCGCATTCTCTTTTGAAACGTTTTAAAGCTTCTTCCAAGTGTTCCGCGTCGCGTACTTTAACAAACACCATTTATTTATTCACCGCCTTCTTTTACTGTTTTTTATATTATACAAAATAAAATCGCGTTTGTTTAGACCGTGTATGGCAATGTTCCACATGAATTTAACAAAATGATATAATTATTTCAGCAGTAAATTGAAAAAGAATAAATGGTTGTTAATGTAAGCTGAAAACAACAAATTGTCATTGTGAACCATGAAATGGATTTGTAGTGACAAAAAAATAATTGGCTTATAAAAATTTGATTCTGTTTTTGGGAGTTCCCGCAAGGGAACAAGCTTTTGAGATATCAAAGGCATAGTTACAATCCAAAAACAGCTCGTTATCAGGCACAAAGTACGCGGTTTAATTACCCGTGTATTTTGTGCCGAGCGTTTACCGCCTCAGGGCGGTAAACCACGGCTGTCATATTTGGGTTATGTAACTAGCTCAAGGATGATGGCCGTTTTTTTAGTCAAAAAAGCTGACGGTAAAGGCGTCATCGCCGAAATTTGTAATCGGCAATCCATACTAAAGAATAACGAGGTAATATTTATGAAGAGAGGTTTTACGTTTATTGAATTGTTAGTAGTTGTTTTAATCATCGGCATTCTGGCCGCTATTGCCTTGCCACAGTATCAAAAAACAGTTCTTAAAGCGCGTTTTGCCAATAATCTCAGTGTGGCGGAAAGTCTGAAAAAAGCGCATGAGCTTTACTATCTTGTAAACGGACATTACATAGCCAATATG
>JAIRMX010000074.1 GCA_031258375.1 Elusimicrobiota bacterium
ATAGTAAAACCTGTCAACGAATTAAGTGAACTACACAGGGGAGAGGGAAGTATGGAATACAAAAGAGTCGTCATTCTCGCGCAAGCGGGAATCCAAGTTAAAGTTTTTAAAATGGATACATGCTTTCGCAGGTATGACGGCGTGGAAAAAAGTAGAAATAAAATCAGAAATTAATTTATAGACAGACAGACAGACAGACAGACAGACAGACAGACAGACAGATACTCTCTTCCTAAAAGATTTTTTTTGTTTTTCATAATACAATTTTTTTAAATCTTATAGTTTATAAAAAATTATATATCTTTTTTATAAATATGGCAAACTATAATCTATTTTTGGCAGTGCTAAATAACATAACATAGAATGCATTAATTTTCTTAGTTTGCAAATATTTGCGACATACAAACATAATCTTAGGCATCAGAATTTATTACTTTATGTATGCTATTTAGCAATGCCTCGCGGTCTTATGTATAGTCGTTACTTTGATATTTTAGTATAATATAAAAAAGGATATATTGGCTGTAAATCCGGGGATATTTATGAGGCTTTTGCCAAATATAAACTTTTTTTATCTAATGGAGGGTATTGTATGAAAAAGATGATATTGACGGCATTTGCATTGTGCATTGCTTTTGCTGCAAATGCTGCATGGAATCAACAATGCTTTTACGGAAAATGTTGTGTTAACGGTATAATTAATGAGAAATGTTCCGCTGAAAGGGCTAAAAAACCCGGGAAACATTTTGCTAAAAAGTGCTCTTGCAAGGGACATAAACACCACAAAGCTCATAAAGGCCATAAACCGTGTCCTTGCCACCATAAGCCGGCTACAGTTGCAAAACCAGCGCCAACACCGACGCCTGCGCCTGTTACCGTTACGCGTCCAGTTCCGGCACCCGTACCGCAGCCTGTAAAAACTCAGGAAAGGCTTGCAGTCGGCAAGACAATTACTATTGATGGAACTAAACATTCTTTCTCTTCAAACAAAGCGGTAGTTTCGCCCGAGTTTGAAAGCTATCTTGCCGATAAAGCTCACGATCTTAACGGCGTAAATTATAATAAAGTCACAATTACCGGCTATACGGATAATACCGGCGATGTTGCTTATAATAATTATTTATCCCATGAGAGAGCCAAAGCCGTAGCTAATGTGTTAAAGAAAAACGGCATTCCGGCAGAGAAGATAGAAGCGTTTGGCAAAGGACCTTTAAATCCGATAGCAGATAATAAAACTGTTGAAGGCCGCAAAGCTAACCGCCGCGTGGAAATATCCGTCAAATAATAATTTCTGTTGACAGACAGAAGTAATTCCGCCTCCGCTCGGGGGCGGATTTTTATTGATATTTGTTGATAAGCGCAAAAGAATCGTATATTTTTATAAGAGGTATTTGAGGAATGCTATTTAGCGTCAATGCCAGGCGCGCGTCTTCTTTAGCGGTAAGCGGGCAGCCTTTTAAAAAATCGGCAAAACGTTTTGTTTTTTTAAAATTCTCTATTGCTCTTGAGGCATTATCGGCGCGGCTCAAAGCGGCAATACATTCGCGCGCGCATATCGCGTCTTCAGTGTGTTCGTCAAAACCGAATAGAGACGACGGGACAAATAGAATATTCTCGCATTCGTTCAATTTTAGATATTTTATTAACGCGGAGAAATTACAGAAACCGCCCATAAAAATTTTATCGGCTTTTTTTAAAGCCATTACGGCCGGCGTTCCGGCGGTAGTTATTATTAAAGCGGGTTTTAAATGAGAAGATTTAATTGCCAGCGAGGGGGAATTATCATATTTGTCAAACTTTTCTTCAAAATCAAGCTCCGAGAAGAATTCCGCAGCGGCGTTAATTTTTTTATAAGCCGCAGCTTCTTTTTTATCCGCATAAAGGCGAATATCTTTTTTGCCCGCCTGCAAAAGCGCGCAAACCGTGCTGGAACTGCGCAATACGTCTATAACTATTGCGGTTTTTGTCCATTTTATGCAATCTTTCTTAGTTTTTGCGGTTAAGATTGTTCTCATACCGTTCGCCTCTTATATTTTTATACTTAATATAATATATATATTTCTAATTTTTTTTGCAATTATTTGTTTTATATAATTTAGATAGCGGCTGATACCGCGCGTTCAAAGTAAAAATAGAGGGTTTTTATGAATACAAAACGAGAGGAACATTTCAAAGATATTTACTTGGCAGGCGGCTGTTTTTGGGGCGTACAAGCCTATATGGACAAAATACCGGGCGTTATTGAATCTCAAGCGGGTTATGCAAATGGCAAAACGGAAAATCCTTCTTACGAACAAGTTTGTAAAGAAAATACCGGCCACGCCGAAACCGTGCGTGTACGATATGACCCTAAAGAAATATCTTTAGATAAACTTATAAAGATTTTTTTTGAAATCATCGACCCAACTTTGTTAAACAGACAAGCCAACGACATTGGCACGCAATATAGAACCGGCGTTTATTATATTGACGAAACGGACAGAATGATAATTCAGAAGGTATTTAACGAAGAAGCAAAAAAATACGATAAACCTATCGCGGTAGAGTTGAGGCCTCTTCAAAACTATTATTCCGCGGAAGATTATCATCAAAAATATCTTAATAAAAATTCCGGCGGTTATTGCCATATAGATTTAAAAGGCGCTGATAAATATAAAAAGTAAATCGTTAAACCCAAAGCCGGGCTTAAAAAACGCCGTTTAATGTGCCGCAGCAATTCATATCCTGATTGGCTGGCTTTCGTAGTTATTGTAAGGCGCGGTAGTTTGCTATAAAACAGCCGCGTGAAGCAAGTGCCGTACTACCTTAATCTAAGACATTCCGATATTAAATCATTTTTAAAATAAGACTATATAAATGTATCCGTTAGAACTATTTATATTCTAATATATTAAATAATTGAATAAAATTATTTTTAAATTTATATATATTTTTTTGTTTTTAAATTTTAAAATTAATCACAAATTAGTATAATAGAAATAAAATTTTAATAAAGTTTATATATTATATAAAAAAATATCATTAAAATCGATATAAATTAGATTTTATTAATAATATTTATAATGTAAATAAAATATTTAAGTTTAAATAAATATATTAACATAATAAAAATTATCACAAGTATTAAAAATAATAAAAGAACATAAATGAAATATGTTAGAATTAAAATATATTTAACATATATAATATTTTCTTAAATTTAAAAATATAATAATTATGCTTAGGTTAGAATAATTTTAAGTTTAATAACATAAAATTAAAAAAATATTCTAAAAATAAAAAGAGTTTTCATTTCTTAAAGATTCTATTACGAGTCGACTTGTTTTTTATTTACAAAAAGATTAGGTGGGAAGCAGACTGCAAATACTATATTGGACCACATTATCTAAATCAAATAGCGGATAAATATAAAAAAGGGCATAGAATAATAATAAAGCATAAAATTGACAGAACAAGCCGTTTTGGCAGATAGATACGATTAAGCTAAAATACTACTAAACGGCAATGATAAAACAACTAATACTTCTTGTCAGGCAAAAGACTGTAAGGTTTGTTTTTATATTCATTATCTTTGTATAACTTATCTGCGTACGCTCTCCAGCATAACAGGCCAATATTTTTTTGGTATTCCCCCAAGCACATGTCTATATCCATGCTTTATTGCGTTTCTTTAACGTATCTACATTAGTCTAACTCTATTTTTTACCACCTTCTCGCTGCTGCCACATTTTGGACATTTTATATAATCCATCCTCCCCCTTTTAAGATATTACACTTTTTTATTATTTTCGCCATGCTTTTTAGCAGCACCCATTTTTAAGTAATTTCACAACTTCGCTATTTTTTTGATACAATATAATTTATCCAGGAGAGATGGCTGAGTGGTCGAAAGCAACGGTTTGCTAAACC
>JAIRMX010000122.1 GCA_031258375.1 Elusimicrobiota bacterium
TGCCGCTTTCTCTCTTTCGTAAAGCTTGTCCCCGAGTGTTGTAATCGGGGAACTAAATATAAGTCGGAAGAGAGATTTAAAGAAAACAGTTCTAACAACAATATTAAATCCCTCGCCGCTAAAGCGGCGCTCCCTTTACTAAAGGGAGAAAACTTCGGCTTTACTTTAATCGAACTTCTCGTTGTTGTCATTATAATCGCCATTCTCGCCGCTATTGCTATGCCGCAATATCAAGTAGCAGTTTTAAAATCTCATTTTGTTTCTCAAATGCCTGTGGCAAAAAATATTCTTGACTCTATGGAGAGATGTAGACTTGTTAATGGTGTTTTCCCTTCCAGATTCAGTGATCTTGACATTACCATTCCAAATACAACGTCCTCACCTTCCTGTAGCGGCAATACCGTCCCAAGTCGTGCTGACTGTGTGATAGGCAATTACAATCTTGAATATTGGATTTTTGGTCCCTCGGAAGAGAGCGAAGGAGGAATGGTACAAATTCGCGACTGGAAACATCAAATGACATTGGAGTGGTCTTTTAAAGGAAAAAATAAAAATTGTATAGCTTATACCCCTATTGCCGTAAAAGCTTGCTTATCGTTAGGAGGGAAATACTGGAAAGAGCATTATTATGCCTTACCATAAGCATTTTTGCCATTAGACCTAAATTTATAAACCGATTTGAAAAACAAAAAACTCCCCGCATAATATGTGGAGAGTTTTTGTTTTTCAGATTAGAATTTTTAGGGAAGTCGCAGATTAAGGTATTACAAAGTCGTCATTACGAGCGGAACGCAGTGAAGCGCGGCAATCCACACACAAAATGGGTGTAAGCCGCGCGGGCAGCAAAAGCAATTTTACGGAAAAATGTCAGTGTATGGATTGCTTCGTACGCTACGCTCCCTCGCAATGACAGCTAAGGCGCAACAGCACATATTATTCCTTATACTAATACTTCCCGAAAAATTTTTACGACTGAGCGGTAAATTCATCTTTGCCGACACCGCAGGTAGGACAAGTCCAATCGGCGGGAAGATCCGCCCATTTTTTGCCTTCCGCTTCTTCGTCATAAACATAACCGCATACATTACATACGTATTTCATAATTTTTCCCTCCGTTCTTATTTTTTAAAAATATTTCCGCTTCTTTTGCCGCCGAGAAAACCTATCCTTTAAAAGTCGTCGCGCCGCGCGGCGTTTTGCCGCGCATTACCGTTTGATAATAATTATAAGTCAAAGGTTTGCCCTCTCCGCTCAAAACTTCTGCGGAAACAACATTTCCTATAAACATTGTGTGAGTTTTTAAATCAATAGTTTGTTCGGTTTTAATTTCAAAAATATCAAGCGTGTTTTCCAAAACCGCCGGCAAATTATTCTGCGTCAAATTAAATTTATATTTTGCAAATTTATCAAAATTGCGTCCGGTGCGAAACCCAAAATTACCTATAAAAACCATATCCGAACCCTCTTTAATTGCCTGCACGCTCAAAAAACCGCGTTTTAAAATATATTCGTGCGTCAAAGATTCTTTGTTCACGCAAATGGCAAGTTTTTCCGGGCATGCCGTAACTTGCATAACGGAATTTGCTATCATCGCATTAGGCTTGCCGTCCAAACAACTGCCGACGATATAAACCCCGTAAGATAAATCGTAAAACGCTTTTATATCTATGTTCATTTTACCCCAGAACGCCCAAAAACGCTTTAAAGTTTTATACTACCTTTTTTGATTTTTACGCCTTGATAATATCAAGCGTTTCTTTTACCGACGGATTTAAGGTATTGTCAAACTTAATTTGCACATTTTTAAATTTACCTTTTATCCCGCCTATAAATTCATCTGCCCAAGACGGAGTCAAAACTTCAACTCCGGCAAAATCTAATATAAATTCTTTCTCGTTATCTTTAAATATATATGCGGACGCAGCCAAAAACGCATCTTTACCGGCAGGCCTTGATACTAATATATTCCCAAACTTTGCAATTTGTATTTTCATATTTTAACCTTAATATTTTATCACGGAGAAGCACCCGTTCATAGAGTCCTCAACCGTTTCAAAAATCTCATCGCTATTTTTTATTTCTGCAACGCCATTGCGATTGCAAATAAAAATGCCAATTATTCTTTTTTACGGCATTTGAAACAAATTTTAAGCCGTTGCCTCTTTGTTCCGGAGCGCGTCCTGATATTGTCTCCGTCAAAGCGGTTTTAACCGCCATTTGGTCGTCCTTTATGGCAATCTTAACTTTTGACAATGTCGCTTTTATCCCTTGCCCTCTATCCGCTACAACAATTGTTTTTGTCTGATTATAGTGCAAAAATATTATGCCGGGGATATCGCATTACCAAGATTATGGTCAAAAGAATTATTGCCGATTTCTCCTATGCTTGCTACTAACAAATAATTTTTCGTCTCAGCAAGCTGATAAAATAATTTACTCAAACCTTTCCAAAACCGCTTTGCCGACGGTAATAACAAAAATTGATTAATTTTTTTCCAACTCTTCAACGTCTGCTAAATCTTTTGTCCTGCCGGATGCGCGTTTGTTTATAATCAAATCTTCTTTTGACAAAACATTTACGGCAATACCATCCACTTCCACAACGCAGGAATTTTTAAAAGCCGTCACAAAGTCTAAGCCGTCAATAGAAGTCAAAATATCTATTCTGCGCGGCGCAACGCCTATTTGGAACACAAAATCATCGCTCTTAAAATCCTCTGCTGAAATATTGTGCATGGGCGCGCCAAAACGCTTTAATGCTTTCATAACGGCAGAAATATTTTCAGCGGAAGCTATTATCCAAATATCAATATCCATAGTTGCGCGCGGATATCCTTGCGCCGCCATTGCATATGCGCCTACTAAGAGAAATTTAACCTTTTCTTCTCTTAATGCGGACAACATGTCTTTGTAATCGTTGTTTAGCATTATATTTATCCCCAAAAGAGCAAACTTCCTCTGTTAAAGGCCACACATACCCAAGCAATTCCGCCGCAGTGCCTGCGACAAAATTGCTTTGTGCGTCCTTTAACCGTTTCTTTAATGTGATAATTCTTCTCATCGTTATATTATTTTAGTAAACTTTTTTCAATTTGATGAAAGAAAAAATTATTTAAACCTTTCCAAAACCGCTTTGCCGACAGCAGCTCCCAAATCAAAACATTCTTTTAATTTGGCTGCGTCCGGCACAAATTTGGATTTAACAGCAGGGGACACAATTTCTATCCCCATGTCTTTCATAATATCTTCCATTTTATTTAAAACGGGCGCGCTCCACCCGTAAGAGCCAAAAGCCGCGCCGACGAGTTTTTCTTTTTTAAGGCCGCGCAGATAAGTGGTAATATCGCCGAGCGAAGGGAAAATTTCCTGATTAATTACGGGCGTGCCTAGTATAAGCGCGCCTGCGTCCATAATTTCGGTTGCAATATCACTGCGATGTTCCGTATGCAGAGAAAAAGATTTTGTTTCAATCCCCCTGCTTGCAAGGCCGTCAACAATCCGAGCCGCCATTTTAGCCGTGCTTCCCCACATTGTATCGTAAACCACGATAGCCTTCTTTTTGCTTTTTTGCGCCGCAAAATCCTTATACATCGCGATAATTTCCGGTATCATTTTTGTCCAAATTACGCCGTGATCCGGGCAAATCATACGCGGATTAATCCCTTTTTGTTCAACTAGTTTTAGAAATGCTCCCGCGATTTTTGAATACGGCAGAATTATATTTGCATAATACTTGCGAAATTCGTAAATCCAGTCTTCGCGATTGGTTTCATAATCAAAACGCTGCGTGCAGGCATAATGCATGCCGAAAATATCATTGCAAAATAAAATATTCTCTTTATTTAGCAAGGAAACCATACTGTCCGGCCAATGCAGCATTCTTGATTCCAAAAAAGTGAAACTATCGTCGCCGATGTCAAGCGTTGCGCCGTTGACAAGAGCTTCTATAGGCAAATCTTGTCCGAGCTGTTCTTTAATATTCTGCATTCCGGGCGCGGAAGCGTAAACTTTTTGCGGCTTAAAATCTTCTATCGCGCGGCGCAACGCGCCGCTGTGGTCCATTTCGGCGTGATTGCATATTATAATATCAATTTTTCTGTCGCCCAAAATATCAAGCAGACGCGCTTTCATGTCTTCATAAAACGGTTCTTTTACGGTATCAATAAGCACAATCTTCTTATCCAGCACCAGAAAAGCGTTATATGTCGTTCCCTGATTTGTGGAATATCCGTGAAAATCGCGTATATTCCAATCAATTACGCCAACCCAGTAAATTTTATCGGTTATCTTGACTGCTTTCATACAAACTCCTTCTAAAAATGCGCGCATTGCGCAAAGCCTTTTATCAAGTATATGATAGCAAATAAGGACGTTGCGTTGCAGGAAGGAAAATAACGGCGAGGAAAAACCGCCGCCAAATCTTTTGTTAATATTCGGCCTAATATTTACGTTTTATAATGCAACAATCCGTTTGAAATTTATTATATCCAACGTGCTAAATTTCGTCTGGCAAAGATAATTTATTCTCCTTCAAGCAGCCAATCCAGAACATTAATTTGTTTTATCCCGTTAACATTTACATTCGTATAATCCATAGTCAACAAAAATTTAGGATTATGGTCTTTTACAGAGTTAAGCGGAGCTATTTCTCTTTTCAGGGTATTAGGATCAAGAACGCTTTGCGAAACTTGATAATATTCTACAATTCCGTTTTTACGGACAATAAAGTCTATTTCTTTATTGCCGACTTTGCCTATATAAACTTCATATCCCCTGCGCAGTAATTCAAGATATACCATGTTTTCTAAAATATGTCCGCCGTCGTCGTCCCGTCGTCCTAAAACAATATTTCTAAACCCAATATCCACAAGATAATATTTGTCGTTTGTTTTCAGCAGCTGCTTCCCTTTAATGTCAAAACGTCCGACTTTATATAAAATGAAACTTTCTAAAAGCGCGGACAAATATCCTTCTATTGTCGCAGTTTGAACTTCGCGTCCGTCCGCTTTCATTGTTTTATAAATATTATTTATAGACGTTTGGCTTCCGATAATGTTAAACATAAAGCTAATTACGTTTTCTAAACGATAAACATCGTGAATTCTTTTACGCGCGACTATATCTTTAAGAATTATCGTGCTATATATGCCCTTTATATAATCGTCTATTCTTGTTTTATCTCCGTTAAATTGCATTGCTCCGGGGAAAGAACCGCAATCTAAAAAATTTTTGAATTTCTCGGGCAAATTAGTTTTATCCCTAGTAACAGACATATATTCTTTAAAAGATAAAGGAAGCATACGGACTTCAATATATCTGCCGGAGATTAGCGTCGCAATTTCGCTTGAAAGCATTCGCGCGTTTGAGCCTGTAATATATAAATCAACGTTCTTTTTTAAATTTAAACTGTTAATCGCCCTTTCAAATTCGGGAATGTTCTGAATTTCGTCTATAAAAACATAGTTTTGTTGTTCGGGCAATAATTTAGAGACGACATAATCGTGCAATGCCTGCCAATTATCTATATCTTTATACGCGGCGTCTTCAAGATTGATATTTATAATTTGCTCGGAGTTTACAGCTTTTTCATTTTCAAGATATTGCTGAAAAAGAATAAACAAAGTAGATTTGCCAGAGCGGCGCACGCCTGTTATAATCTTTATTAAATCTGTATTTAAAAATCCTTTAAGTTTTTCAAGATAAAGCGGCCTATTTATTAAATTTTGCATATTATCCTCCAAAAATATTAGAACATAATTATGACAATAATGTCAAGTTTTTAGCAGTACAATACTAAAAACTATTATCTTTTAGCATATTTTTGATAGTGCAATATATGTTTTTATGTTTTTTGTTGCATAATATCCTTCGAAAATATTGGCGAAAAACAGGAATTCTTTTACAGAATTATATAATAGAAAATAAGAACGCCGCGTTGCAGGGAGAAAATTTGTAATTAATATTAAAATTTTGAATTATTCAGTTGAGCTTTCTTTTTTTATTTTAGAGAGCATATCTGTTATAACTTCCCTTCCAAAGAGTTTCTGTTCCGTCCGCCGTGCCTCCCATGCTTTCACATACTTTATTTGCGGTTTTGTGACTGGGAAGAGCAAAACAATACCGTTTCCCCGGCCTTAACTCATCTTTCTGTAGCCATATCCCATAAACTAAAGGATAACTCGTTCCTTCTTGAAAATAGAAAATTAACGTATTTGGTAAACGAGGCGGCCAATTATAATCCACAGTAATTTCCATATTTCCATTTTGGACGAATAAAACAGTATCATCTGAAGCACTACTAGTTCCTGTCATTTGGATATCTAACACAGAAAAACCTTTTGGAGGTGCTGGATAAGCTCCGTTAATCAAATAGTATCTTTCAAAAGCTTCGCTTAAAGGTTTTGCCGTATTCATCATTACTGCAAATTTACTTTTCATAACTGCAATTTGATACTGCGGCAGGGCAATGGCGGCAAGAATGCCGATTATTAGAACCACTACGAGAAGTTCTATTAATGTGAATCCTTTTTTCTTTTTCATACTTTGATGCCTCGTTATTTTTGATTTTTACAAACAAAAACGGCTGTTATATTTGAGCCGTGCAAAAGACCCAAAATATAACAGCCGTAGTTTCCCGTCCAAAAGGACGGGAAACATTCAGCACAAGACATTCGGTTAATTAGGCCGAATATCTTGTGCTTAATAACGAGCTGTTTTTGGATTTTGCACTGCTTTTGATTTCTCAAAAGCTTGTTCTGTTTTCACAGAACACCCAAAAACGTTCTAAATTTTTATAAGCCGATTGGTTGCCTTTTTCTCCCTTTTGTAAAGGGAGTGTCGCTGAAAGCGACGAGGGATTTAATATTGTCTTTGTTTGCTTATAACTACTTACATTAAATCTCTCTTCAGACTTAGAGACTTTAGTCCCTACGTCTCCCTCTCTCTTTACTAAAGAGAGAAAACAGCAACGTCAATTTTTTCCGGCTTACATTAACAACCGTTCTGCTCCTCTTTACTGCTAAGATAATTCTAGCAAATTTTTATATTATGTCAATAAAAAATTCCGATTACAGTTCCCAATGAGGAACTGCAATAGAAACGAAAACCAAATCCGCCGATAAAAAACTGTTTTATTTCGTTGCCCAAAGGCCGTGAATATTACAATATTCACGCGCGTAAATAATTTCGGCTTTGCAAGTAAATTTGGCTTCCGGTTTGTCGCCGGGTTTTAAATATTTGCGGCCTACTTTGCCGTCGTCAGTCATAATTTCAATAAATTCTATATAATGCTCCGGCAGCATAGGGTGAGGAACCG
>JAIRMX010000134.1 GCA_031258375.1 Elusimicrobiota bacterium
CCGTTTTTATTGGACAAAAAGCAGTTATTTTCTCTCTTTAGTAAAGAGAGAAGGAGACTCAAGGACGAAAGTCCTTAAGTCGGAAGAGAGATTTGATATAAACCGTTTTAAAGCCGGTATTAAATCCCTCGCCGCTAAAGCGACACTCCCTTTACAAAAGGGAGAAAAAGACAAAGAGGTGAATATGAAAAAAATGAAAGGCTTCACATTAATTGAACTTCTCGTAGTAGTTTTGATTATCGCTATTCTCGCCGCCATTGCTTTGCCGAAGTATCAGCAGACGGTTTTTAAAGCGCGTTTTGCAAATGTTCTCAATGTGGCGGAGAGTTTAAAAAAAGCTCAGGAACTTTACTATCTTGTGAACGGCGCTTATATTGCAGATATGTCAAAACTGGACTGGGATTTTAAAGAGAATTGCAATTTATTTAACAACGATGTAGTTGCCTGCGATAAATACTTTATGATTGACTTATTAAACGGCGTCAGTCTAATTACCAATCCGACAAATTATCACACTATCAGGATTGTTTATTGTCCCACTTGGTCAAACTGGACTGACTGCCCAAGTAAAGCGAAATTTCATTATACAGTATGGTTGGATCACTCTTCTTATCCCGGACTTAGAACATGCTCCGGCGTTAACGACGAAGGCAAGAAGTTGTGTAAAATACTCGGCTTTTAGCGAACCAGCGGCAAAGAGAGGAGACGGTTTAAAGGAATAAAATCTATCGGGAAAATTGTATCGGCAGGTTTTATGAATATAATACTGCCGATAAAAAACCGTTATTTGTTTTAGGATTTATAGAAAATTCCGCTTGAATTTTATAAAAAGGGATTTCCATGCCGAGTAGTTAATGCCTATTTTATGCTATAATAAATCTTGTAAAACTTTACGTTTAACGAGCAATATACGGAGAGGCATAAAATGAATAATTCCGATAAAGAAAAGGCTTTGCAGCTGGCTTTGAGCCAGATAGAAAAATCTTTCGGTAAAGAAGCCATTTGTAAACTCGGCGATAATACCGTTAAGAAAATCGAGGCGATTTCAACCGGCGCGCTTTCATTGGATTTGGCTTTGGGAATAGGCGGCATTCCGCGCGGCAGAGTAATTGAAATTTACGGACCCGAAGCCGGCGGTAAAACTACTTTGAGTCTGCATATAGCCGCGCAGGCGCAAAAAAACGGCGGCACAGTGGCTTTTATTGACGCGGAGCACGCGCTTGATCCGGTTTACGCAAGTTTAATAGGCGTTAATATAGACGAACTTCTGATATCCCAGCCTGACAGCGGGGAGCAGGCTTTGGAAATTGCGGAAAAACTCGTCAGGTCCGGCGCGCTGGATTTGATAATTATAGATTCCGTAGCCGCGCTTGTGCCTCAGGCTGAAATTGAAGGCGAAATGGGCGACGCTCACGTAGGGTTGCAGGCAAGGCTTATGTCGCAGGCTTTGCGCAAGTTAACGAGTTTGCTTGCAAAAACTAAAACAAGCATAATTTTTATAAATCAACTTCGCCAGAAAATAGGAATAATGTTCGGCAATCCGGAAACAACGCCCGGCGGTTTGGCTTTGAAATTTTATTCTTCGGTAAGATTGGACGTTCGTAAAATTGAAAATATAAAGAGCGGCGAGCAAGTCATAGGCACGCGCGTGCGCGCAAAGGTAGTAAAAAACAAAGTCGCTCCTCCCTACAGACAGGCGGAATTTACTATGCTGCACGGGGAGGGGATTTCAAAAGAATCCTGCCTGATTGAAATGGGCGTGACAAATAAAATAATTGAGAAAAGCGGCAGCTGGTATATTTACAACGGCGAAAAGCTTGGACAGGGCGAAAACAACGCGCGGCAATACTTAAAAGATAACCCGGAAGTTTCCGATCAGATTGAAGCAAAATTGAAGGATATGTTTTTATCTCCGCCCGGCGCGGCGCAAAAGCAGGAAAAAAAATCCGCGGCAGCGGAGGAAGAAACTCCAAGCAAAAAGAAAAAATAAAATCTTAAGGTGCGAAAAATAAAAGAGACGGATTTTTAATCCGTCTCTTTTATTTTTGCGCCAGAGAATCGTTTGTTATAAATTAATTATTTACGGATAAATAATTTTTACTAAAGTTCGCGCGTCCACTTATCGTATTTCCGATATATCGGCCAAATAAAGTACAATGTAGAAGAATGCATATATCTTTTTATAAACGTCCTCTTTTTATCGCTCTTGTAATTTACGCTTTGTTTCTCGCGCTTTTCCTGAAAGTTCCGGCTCCGCCGGAAAAATTAACATTTGCCGAGAATGCGAAAGTAGAAGCCCTCATAATATCTTACCCCGAAAATAAAAAGCAGGGTAAAACTTTCGAGATAGAAATATCCGGCGTAAACGAAAACCGCGCGCAAATTAAAGCTTATGCTAAATGCGGCGGAGATATTTGCGGAAATTTAACGCGCGGACAGAAAATAATTTTTAGAGGCGCAATATTTCCCGTGGACAACGCGCATAATTTCGGCAGTTTTGACCAGCGGAAATTTCTTGCGCGAAAGAAAATATTTACTCAAGCCGAAATATATGAAATTGAAAAAACGGAGGCATATTCCTATTTTTGGATTACAATATCAAAAATCAGAATGAGCCTGTTAAATACTTTTGAAAAAAATTTCGACGGGCCGCTGCTGCCGATACTTTCCGGCATTACTATCGGCGAAAAAAGCAGTCTTGAGCGCGAGCTTTACACCGCTTTTCAAGATTCCGGCGCCATGCATCTTTTAGTGGCTTCGGGCGGAAACGTGGGTTTTGTAACGCTTATAGTTTATTTTTTGTGTTCGGTTTTTGGCGCGGGCCGCAAAACTTCCGCCGCGTCCGCGCTGCTGCTCGGCGCGCTTTATACCTTTGTTGCCGGAGCCGACGCGCCGCTGCTTCGCGCTTATACGATGACTCTTGCCGCGACTGTCGGTTTTGTGCTGGGCCGCAAAAGCGGCGTGCTGCAGGGTTTTATAATAGCCGCATTTTTGATTTTATTGTATAACCCTCAAAGTTTATTTGAGGCGAGTTTTCAAATGTCTTTTTTGGCAACTTTGGCGATTATACTTCTAAGTTCCAATTTTAATTTCAATTTTAAGATGCCGCGTATTTTTAACTTCATCATTCAGTTATTTTTCGTGTCTCTTGCGGCGCAGCTTGCGCTGCTGCCGGTGTTTACGAATTATTTTTACAAAATATCCTTTACGGCGGCAATTTCCAATATTATTCTTGTGCCGTTAAGCGGAGTGATTATGGCGGGAGGATTTATCATATGGCTTTTATCTTTTATTCCATACGTCGATTTTTTATTTCAAATTCCGGTTTTTGCGCTTAAATTTTTGCTGATTATTTTTAAATTTCTCGTCGAATTTTTTGCGGATTTTACAATTTCAAAAATAGTCGTAAGCGCGCTAAAACCAACTTCTATCGCGGCTTATTACGCGGGATTATTTGCCCTTTTGAATATTACGATAATAAAACGTAAAATACGTTATAGCTTATTTTGGACTATGCTTGCGATACTATTATCATTTTGCGGTATTTTCACTAAAAGGAACGCTGTTTATGTTTTAGAAGGGCGTTATAATAAAACTTTATTAATAAAAGAAAATAATAAAATCAAAATAATCGGCGCGGGCATATACGGCGAAATTTTGCGCAAAGCGGTTTTGGCATCAGGCAGTAAAAATATCGAATGCCTGTTTTTAAACAATGCCGGCAAAAGCGGCAGTTACGGGCTTTCGGATTTGGCGGGGCTGAAAATAAAAAATATTTATATGCCATACGGCGATATCGCAGACGAAACAAAGCGGCGTTTAACGGATATCGGAGCTAAAAATATTTTTATGTGGCCGCAAGAAACTTACTGCGGCGTCACGGCCGAAAATCCTTGGTATAAAGACGAAAAAGGTTCTGTCTACGCAAAATCAAATTCTACCGGCAGTTTATCGTATGCGTATAAAAATCTGCGCACTGCGGGAGATATGAAGGAAGTAGAAGGTTGGCAAAAAATTATGTAACAAATTGTTTTATTATTGACGATATTTTAGTTTTTTGAAATACATCGTCATTAATATCTATGATAGTATGCGAGTTCTTTACTGTCTAAAATCTACGTGCTCTTTGTTAAAAACAATAATTAAAAGTTGCTATAATAGTATTATTATAAAGAGGTTTTATATGGATAGAGACGGCTTTGCGGTTTTTTCCCCGGTAAAAGGCATGCTTGCGCCGATAGAGCAGGCTCCGGATCCGGTATTTGCGGAGAAATATATGGGCGACGGCGTCGCGATTATTCCCGAAGACGATAATCTTTACGCTCCATTTTCCGGTATTATAAAAAACATAAATCAAAATTTGCATGCCGTAATTATGGAAACGGACGGCATAGAAATTTTAATTCACGTAGGCGTGGATACGGTAAATCTTAAAGGAAAAGGTTTTAAGGTTTTTAAAAAAAACGGCGAAAAAGTCGAAAAAGGAGATAAAATTCTTGAGTTCGACAGGGAATTTATCAGTAAAAACGCTCCCAGCAACATGGTAATTATGGTTTTAGTATCGCCGGAAGCTGCCACTTTATCCAAAGAAAATTCTAAAAGAGTAAACTGCGGGGATTATATTTTTTCCGTTCCGGCAAACCAAAATAATAAGCGCAAAAGCGAAAGCGGAGCGGAAAACGCGCAAGACGATAAATATATCTCCGCCGAAGCCGAAATATATAATCAGCACGGCATACACGCAAGGCCGGCGGCTGTGATAGCCTCTATTGCAAATAAAGCGTCTTCCAAAGTATTGATTGTCAAAGGAAAGGAAGAAGCCAATGCTAAGAACGTCATTGAAATAATGGGTCTTAATCTCGCCAAAGGCGATAAAATAAAAATCGTAGGCTATGGCTCCGGCGCAAAAAATATTACCGAAGAAATATTGTCAGAGATAAAATCGGGACTTAATGAGAAAGCAAGCGTTTCTTCACCGCCAAAAGTCGAAGGAAGCGCTCAAGATACCACGATTAATCTCGATATGACTAAAGAACAAGAACTTTCCGCCCGCCCGTTGGTTAAAGGTAAAGTTTTAGGCAAGACGTATCTTTATGTAAGGGAAGAATTTACTTTTGAAGAAAACAGCGCAAATAAAAATAAAGAAAAACAAATTCTTAATGCCGCGCTTGAAAAAACAAGAACAGATATGGAGAATATCGTTAACGCCGCCAAAAATTCGTCTGAAAAACATATTTTGGCGGCACATTTGGCAATTTTAAAAGATTCTTCCATTTTTGAGGTAGTAAATGAATTGATTGACGAAGGCAAAACAACTTTATTTGCTTTAAATAAAGCTGTGGAGAACAGCGCCTGCGTCCTAAAAAGAACGAATAATCCGCTTTTGATAGAAAGAATAAACGATTTGATGGACGTAAAGAGACGCCTTATAGAGGCCGTTATAGGGCAGGATTCAATAAAAGACATACCGCAAAATTCAATTATATTGGCCAAAGATTTATTGCCGTCCGATATAAAAGTAATAGAGGCGCGCGCCGGCGGGGTGATACTTGCCGAAGGGTCGGCTACTTCTCACTCGGCTATTATGCTTAAAAACACGGGAATTCCCGCCGTGTTTGGCGCGGGCGGCGGGATTTTAAAAGTGAAAAACGGAACGGACGTTCTAATAGA
>JAIRMX010000234.1 GCA_031258375.1 Elusimicrobiota bacterium
AATCCTAATATATAATTTATTCATCGTCTTCCCTCATAAAAATATCTCCTTGTTAGATTGGAAATATTACCTATATTTATTTAATTTTAAAATAAATAGCCGCATTTGTACATTACCCTATAGTCCCTTTTTGAAAATAGGGACCTTTGGCCGTCTTGACAAAATTATTTAAAGATTTTCTATTTGATATTATAAATCAAATAAAAAAATGATATACTTAAGATTATCTTTAAGATAAAGTTTATAATTCCGTATACGGTGAGGAAAACATGAAAAACTATTTTTTTGTCTTACTATCAACAATTATTTTTTTATGCGCAATACCGCCAAAAGTACGCGGGGCGAAAACGACGGCCCCGCCAAGTACGGAAATGCTCTTGAGCGATCACAGAATAATAGAACTTACCGATAAATATCTAGCCCTCTTAAACACAATATATCCGGAAGATGCCGCGCGCGCGGGCGCGCTTGGCTATCAATCAACGCTTGATCCAAGAGACAAACAAAGCGAATCCATAAAAAGGGAAACTATTATCGCATTGCAAAACGCTTTAAATAATGTTGATTATAAGAAACTGTCCCCTTTAAAAGAGATCGATTATCAAGTTTTAAGATCGCTTGTCAATAAAAAAGTTTTTGACATACAAGTTTATAACCGCATCGCCAAGAATCCTTTGTGGTATCTTGAAACTGTTGACGGCGTTTACGATATCCTTATAAAAGACTATAAACCTTATCAGGAACGTTTGTCCGACGCTATGAAAAGACTGCAAGGTCTGCCCGCCGTACTTGAACAAGCTAAACAAAATCTCAATAATCCGCCGGATTTATATCTGAGAATCGCGTTGGAAAGAACCGGAGCGGCATACAATTCTTTCAATGCGCTGTCAACTTTAATGAACCGTATGGCGCAGGATGATTATACTAAAGGACAGATAAAAGTAATTTCATCAGAGGCGCAAAAAGCGGTAAAAAGTTATTTTGATTTTCTAAAAAATACGGCTGATGATAAGGATTACGTTGATTTCCGTTTAGGCGCGGATAATCTCAGTCATTTGCTCAACGGCGTTTACTTTGTCAATATGTCTCTTAAAAAAATAGATTCCGTTTTAACTAAAGAATTTGAAACTTCCAAAAAAAATTTAATTTTTGCGTTAACTGCCGTCTTAGAACCTACGCTTTCTCAAGAAGACAGAGAAAAACGCACCAACAAAAAGGGCGTAATAGAAATTTATCCGTCCGATTACTATATTGCCGCCGCCGCATATAATAAAACTCCTAATCAAAAAGATATTCTTAATACTTTTTTAAATTATTTCAACGAAAGCGAAGAGTTTTTCAAAAACAATAAAATATTTCCTAAAAGCAGCTTAAAATTACTGATAAGCCCCGCTCCGAAATATCTTCAGCAGGAGTATAAGAACGCGGTTTATCTGCCGCCGTTTCCGCTTTTAAGCAGACAGTTCGGCGATCTGCTTGTCGCCGTTCCGGATTCGAAAGAAGCTCCCGCGGTATTGCCAAAGCTTTTCACTTTCAGCGAAATTAAAATAAGCGCGGTAGAAAATCTAAGCGCCGGAGCTAATTTATTATTTTCCTATTCCAACGATTTTTTAGGAAATGCGCTTAAACTCTCAAACGATCCTTTTTATATAAAAGGCTGGATAAAATATAGTTTGAACCTCGCAAAAGAAAAAAATTATCTTATCCAAGACGAAGATCTCATACACATTGCATGGCATAATTATAAAACCGCCGCATTAGCCTTAGCGGGACTTCAAATGCACAGCGGCAAAATCAATTACACGTCCGCCTTGGAACAGCTTGTTGCCGCCGGAATTAATAAAGAAGAAGCCGCCGCGGGTTTAGACTTAGTCGCTCTAAATCCGGTAGAATACTTATCGTCAATTTTAGGCGAACAGGAATTTAGCAGACTTAGCGCAAAATATCAAAAGAAACTCGGTTCAAAATTCAATCTGGAAGATTTTCACAATAAAGTTTTGAGTACCGGCCGCGTTCCTATCACCATCGTAGAACGCGCTTTGAGCCAAGCTTACGAAAAGAAAACCGTGGACAGCTTTTTTAATACATTGTATTTTTAACGCTGTTAATTGAACTTGTGTTCTAAAAATATTCTCTTAGTAAAAACGGCAAACATTTAAAACCGCACGCCGAGGCTCGCTTCCGCGCCCACGCCGTAACTCGCGTAGTTTGCGGCCATGCTTAAATCCATATAATAAGGCAGCTTAATATTTATGCCCGCAGTGCCGCGCGGCGTGGCGGAATATGCAATCTGCCCTATCATAGAAGAATCGGCAGCGTTCTGCACGGTAAATTTGCTGTAATCAATTCCGCCTCCGATATACGGCACTATGTAAGGCAGTTTAAACGATAATACGAAATCCGCGCTGTAATGCGTGAGCGAAAAATCTTTATGCACGCCGGACTCGGCCAAAACCACAATCATCGGCTGGAACGTATACAAAATTTCCATAGGACGCACTATTCCCCATTTCAAACCGCCGCCGGCCACCGTAAGTCCGTCGTAAGAAGAAGCGCGTATAAAACCGTCC
>JAIRMX010000033.1 GCA_031258375.1 Elusimicrobiota bacterium
AGCTATCGGAATATGAAAGATATTCTTAAAAGAAAACCCGAAGCCATGAATCTTCTTTTAAAAGCGCTTAAAGAAGAAAAGGTAGTCTATAAGCTTGAACAGGCGCGCGGCGGCACCGACGGCGCGCGCCTGAGTTTTCGCGGTTTGCCAACGCCGAATTTATTCGGCTGTTACCAAAACGCTCACGGACCTTATGAATGGGCGTCTCTTGACAAAATGGCGGATACTTTAAGAGTTTGTTTGAACATAATAAGAGCAAATTAATTGCCTGCCCGCTATCTCTCCTAAACCGGCGCAGAATTGCTTTTAGTTTTTTGCGCCGGTTTTTTGTTTGCTTCCGGCATTAAGCGAGGTAAGAAATATTAAGGATATTATTACCAGCGGACCGTGAGAATACAAAAGCACTTTGCTTACCGAAAAGGCGTTAAACAAAAACGGCATTATTATAAAACTTGCGCCAAAGCCGGTGCGTAAAAACGTGGAACTTAGCCCGAACAATTTCCCCCGCACGTTATCGGGCGAAGCCTGCAGATAAGTGTTAAAAAACGTCTGATACGCGCCGTCGCCAAAGCCAGCAAAACACGCCGCTGTAAAAATCACGACTGAGAGAGTTGACTGCACCGTCATTATCATTCCTAAAGACATTATTGCCGTACATATTAAGTAAAGATTTTCCGCACGCAATTTCTTGGCCAAAGAAGATTTCGTAAGCCAAAAAATTCCTATTATATTGCCAAGTCCCCAAAAAGCTTGTATGAAACCGTAAATAAAAAAAGGATTTTTTGAGTTTAATCCCTGTGAGAATATCGGCCAGCCGACATTGTGCGAGCCGCTTGCAAGCCCGTCGAGCGTAAGGATAAAAATCATCAAGGCTATTACTTTAAAATTAGGCAGAAGGAAAACGTCTTTGTAATCCTCTTTCATAGTTTTAAAAAAACCTTTCTTTTCTTGTTTTACGGCCGGCTTTTGCGTATTTGCTTCGTTCATTTTTATTTTAAGAGAAAAAATTATAAAACCGCTTGCCAAATAAGCCAGCGCGTTTACGATAAATACGGTATTATAGCTTGAAAATATTTCTTTTATAAAAACCGAAGAAAGCCCCGCCAGCGCAATAACTATATTCCTGCCGCCCATCAAAATTGAATTTGCCTTTATAGTATTGCCGCTGTGCAGTATCGAAGGCACGGCCGCGCTTAAAGTTATATCCACCGCGCTTGAAAATACGCCTATAATCAGCATAGCCCAAATGAAATAATAATTTACGACGGAAGTCGGAATAAAAATAGTTATAAAAATAAAAAACGCCAAAATAAAATCGGAAACCACCATAAGCGTTTTTCTGTTCATCTTATCCGCAAGCTGGCCGATATAGGGGGAAAATAACATTCCCGAAATAATTCTTACCGCCATAAGCCAGCCGACCCACATAGCGGATCCGGTAAGCTCAAGCACAAAAATATTTACCACCATCATATTTAAAAACATACCGAAAGTGGAAGTAAGGCGCGCTGCCGTAAGCCAATAGAATTCTTTAGGGAGTTTTTGTGCGGCTGTTGTTATCATAATTGTTCCTCTGTTAATTTTTTTAAAGTGTTGACGCTGTGCTGATGATATAAAAAGCCGAGATTTTCTTTTTTTATTTTTGGAATATATTTCTGCGCGTAATGAATGCCGTAAGGATAATACGGAGTATAATATTTTTCGTCCTTTGTGAAATATTTTATCAGTCTTCCCGGCCCGCCGCTCAAGTTAAAATATTCTTTTAACAGTTTATATTCCAAAGAAGTGCTTTTATCTTTAATATTAGCGCTATGCCATAAATTATAAAATATTTTATGCAGAAGTTTTTCCGCTTCAACGTCGGCTTGCTCATGCGGCAAGACCAGCTTGGTAAAAATTAAATCCGAGCAAACCGCAAGGCCTTCGTTTAGGCAGTTCTCGGGCGAATAGAAAGTGTCTATCAGACTTGCGGCATCGGTTTTGCCGCCGTCCGCCAAATATTGTTTTATGCAATAATATAAAAAATGCCCCGGTATGCCTTCGTGGCGGACAAAGCCTTTTAAAAATTTTTTAGACACGTTTTTTGAATAAGCAAGGCCTATGGTTGCACAATAATTGCCGTTATATTTAAAAAAACAAGGCGAGCCGTTTGCTTCCTCATTAACTATTTTTATTTTCATTTTTGAAGTTATTGCGGCAAGATCAAACTGCGAAAATAAAACATTATATTCATTTAGCAAATAAATATTCTCTTCTATAATTTTTGAAACGTATTTTTTCAATTCTTTAAAACAGTTTACTTCTTCATATTTGGCAAGCCTCATCTGTTTGATTGTCATTCCTGCGAGGTCTTTTATTTTTTTAGAGCTTTGCTCAAATTCTTTTTGAATATTAAACGGTTCGAGTATAGGCGCGGCGGTAATGTCTTTTTCAAGGGTTTTAAAAGGGATTTTTTTCTTGAAAACGAAAAAATCCGTTTGTGCAATAACACATTTAAGCAAGTCCCGTATATACGTTTTGCGGTAATACGGGAACTCGTCTTTTATGCCAAGATTGTTAATATCTTTAAGCGTCTCTTTTAAAAAAGAGCAAGCATTTTCAATAGGTATTAGAGAGGCTTGTTTTGATAATTCTTTTTTGCCTAAAAAAGTATGATAAAACTCAAACTCCTCAAAGCCTTTGTCCAGAGCGAGTATATTAAGAAGTATTTTATTATATATATCTATTTTTGGCATTGTTGATTTTTTATACTTTTGTAACAATACGAATTTTGATGTATTGATTTGTGCAGGGAATATGCCATGCCGAGACATCCGGCTTTGCATTGCTCCGCGCTTTGGCAGCCTTTGCAATTGCCTTCCATTTTGCTTGCGTCGTATCCGCGGGAGTAAGGAAAGAGGTCGTCGTCGTTCCAAATATTTATTAAACCTTTCTCTTTTACGCTGCCGGCGATAAATTTGTCGTCTTGCAAGCTCAAACAACCTTTCACGTTTCCGTTTGCCTCAATGCCTAAAACGCAAATGCCCGCGTTGCAGCCCTGCCATTCATAATCTTCTCCTAAGAAAGAATCGGTAATCGGATTGCAATAACCCATAGAGTCGGCAGGTTCTATACGGAGTTCATTTTTATATTTATTTTTCCACTCTGATAATTCTTCGCAGAGTTGCGCGTATTGTTCGTGCGAAA
>JAIRMX010000105.1 GCA_031258375.1 Elusimicrobiota bacterium
ATCAAAGAGATATTGGAGTAGAATAAAATCTGAGGAGCGCAGTCTTTAGCGCGCTCAAGATTATATTGGTAGCCCAATATGCAATAAATTCTACAAAACCCCCATAAAAAGAGCCCTTAAAGCCTTACAACGCTCTGTAATTACGCCAAACAACGTAAACGCGTTTTAAAGTTTTATGAACTCTACGGCCTCGCTGCAGCACTTGACACTTTTGGCATAAGCAGAAGCACTCTCTTCAACTGGCAAAAAGCTTACAAAGAGCATGGCATAAGAGGTGCCCGCAACTCCCCTTAATACCCGCCTGTCCCGCGAACTTCAAGCGTTTATAATAAACTACCGCCGCTTACATCCCAGGGTAAGCCAAGACACCATTAAACCGACTTTAGACATTTATTGTCAAGACAATAATCTGCCGCTTATATCTACATCAACTATAGGCCGCTTAATCAAAAGATTAAAAGAACAAGGCCTCATATCCGTCCAATATACCTCAGCGCTAAAACAGGACGTATATTACAAACGCATAAACACCTCAAACATAAACTGAGGCGCAAGGGCTGTCAACCCACAGATGCAGGCAGCCTCCTTCAGGCCGACAGCATAAAAATACGCTTCAACGTCCAATATAAATACCTCATTACCGCCATCTATATAAAAAGCCGCTTTGCTTTCGCCGCAACAGCACACACATTAAACAGTCTGCAAGCTAAAAACTTCCTGGAGGGAGTCAAAGCCTCCGCTCCCTTTAACATAGAACGCATACAAACGGACAATGGTTCAGAGTTTGACAAATACTTCGCCGGCTTCGTCAAAAAAGAACATATAGTACACTATCAAGCCCTAAGAGTAATGCCTTCATTGAACGTTTTAACAGGACTCTTAAAGAGCAATTTATCTATAACAACTGGGAGCTGCTTGGCGACAAAGAGGAACTTGATAAACAACTCAAAAGCTGCATTAATTGGTACAATAATCATAAGGTACATAAAGGCATCAATTTTATGACCCCAAACCAATACTTAACATTTCATCAAAAGTCCTATATCTACTGATATCTTACATTTGCTTGACATATATATTATAGTTTTGTTGACTATAAGAAGCGAAGAAAAAATTTGTTAAAAATGAATAATCGCGGCAATAATAACCGGAAAGAAATAACGACGCTGAAATATATTGAAATAGAAATAAAAATGTAAAATACTATATAAAAGAATCTTAATTTGGCTTAATGCCATGGAGGGAACAATGGAGTATTTTCCTAATGTAAAAAAAATAACTTTTGAAGGACCAAAAAGCGATAATCCTTTTGCTTTCAGATATTATAACCCGCAAGAAGTTGTTTTAGGTAAATCAATGAAAGAACATCTGCGCTTTGCCGTAGCTTATTGGCACACTATGATACAAGACGGATGCGATCCGTTCGGTTCCGCGGTGAATAAGCGCAACTGGTTTGGTAAAACGCCGATAGATACCGCTAAAAACAGAGTTGACGCAATTTTTGAATTTTTGACTAAGCTTGACGTCGATTATTTCTGTTTTCACGACGCCGACATCGCGCCCGAAGGGGAAACTCTTAAGGAAACTAATAAAAATATAGACGAAATAGTTGCGCTTATAAAACAAAGAATGTCCGAAACGGGAAAAAGACTTTTGTGGAATACCGCCAATATGTTTTCTAATCCCCGCTTTGTGCACGGCGCGGCTTCAAGCAGTAATGCCGTTGTTTTTGCGCATGCGGCCGCCCAGGTCAAGAAAGGTCTTGAAGTGGGAAAAGAACTAGGAGCGACGAATTATGTGTTTTGGGGCGGAAGAGAAGGATACGAATCTCTTTTAAACACCGATATGAACCTTGAACAGGACAATATGGCTAGGTTTTTCCATATGGCTGTTGATTATGCAAAAGAGATAAATTTCGAAGCGCAGTTTCTAATTGAACCGAAGCCTAAAGAACCTACGACGCATCAATATGATTTTGATTGTTCGGCGGCTATAGCTTTTTTAAGCGCTTATGGACTTAAAAAATATTTCAAATTGAATATAGAAGCCAATCACGCTACCCTCGCGGGACATACGTTTGAACACGAACTTAATATCGCTCGCTGCTACGATATGCTGGGTTCTATTGATGCCAATCAGGGTAACAGCATTTTAGGTTGGGATACGGACGAGTTTCCTACCGATCTTTACAGCGTAACTCTAGCAGTGTATCAGATAGTAGAAAACGGAGGACTCGGCAAAGGCGGTATAAATTTTGACGCTAAAGTGCGCAGGAGTTCTTTTGAACAAGACGATTTATTTTTCGGACATATTGCGGGCATAGATACGTTTGCAAGGGGTTTAAAGGCTGTTGAGAAACTTAAAAAGGATAAATTTTTTGAGAATATTCTCGAAAAACGCTATGCTTCTTACAAAAACGGCATAGGGGCAGATATCGTATCAGGAAAAGCAAATTTTAAAACTCTTGAAGAATATGCCTTGCAAAACACAAAATTGAAAAATGAGTCGGATCATCTTGAGCAGATTAAATCAAAACTCAATGATTATATTTTTTAAAAACTGACGGCGTGTTCCAAAAAAAACAATGCTTTTACACAAGGAAATACTTTTGTCATATTGCGCGGGTAATCGGGTAATAATGAATAATATATTTTTGCGGAGAGATACCGTTTTGGAGGGGAGTTCATGAGTTATGTTTTGGGACTTGATTTAGGTACCAGTTCTCTGAAGGGTATTCTCGTTTCAAGAAAAGGAAGAATAGTTGCGGAAGCGTCAAGCGAGTACCCCGTATTTAATCCCGCTTTAGGTTTTAGCGAACAAAACCCCGAAGACTGGGTAAAAGCCGCCAAAAACGTTATTAGGCAGATTTTAATTATCGTGCCCGATGCTAAAAAAAATATTGAAGGAATAAGTTTTTCAGGGCAAATGCATAGTCTTGTGTTACTTGATGGACGCGGTAAACCTTTGAGAAAAGCGATTCTATGGAATGATGTCCGTACCACTCTCCAATGTGCAAAAATAGATAAAATACTGAAATCGGATATTTTCAAAATAACCGGAAATCGCGCTTTGCAGGGTTTTACTCTTCCTAAAATTTTGTGGGTAATGGAAAATGAACCGGATATATGGGCGGAAAGTCGCGTTTTTATGTTGCCCAAAGATTATTTGGGGTTTTATTTTACGGGCAACAAATATATGGAATTCTCTGATGCCGCAGGAACGCTTATGCTGGACATCGCGAAAAAAGAATGGAGTAGTGCGGTAGCAAAAGCATTTAACATTCCGGAATATATATATCCGAAACTTATTGATTCAATAGCTAAGACCGGCGTAATAAGAAAAGAAGTAGCTGCGGAACTAGGCATTGAAAACGATGTGTCCGTATACGCCGGCGGTGCTGATAATGCGTGCGCGGCGGCGGGAGCCGGGATTTTGCAGGAAAAAACGGGTATGTGTAGCATAGGAACGTCGGGAGTATTCTTGGCATACGAAGGAAAGGAAATTAAGTACTACAAAGGCAAACTGCATTTTTTCAACCATATCATAAAAGACAATTATTATTCGATGGGCGTTACTCTTGCCGCAGGCAGCTCTCTAAGCTGGCTCAAGAATACCTTTGCAAAAAATGCCGATTTTGACGGCTTGTTGGAGGAGATAAACAAAATACCTCCGGGATCGGAAGGTTTATTATTTTCGCCGTATATTACGGGGGAAAGGACGCCTTATGCGGACGCTGAAATAAGAGGCAGTTTTATAGGCATAGACATAAAACATACTTTGGGACATTTTACGCGGGCGGTTATGGAAGGAATAGTATTTTCACTTAAGGATTCGATGGGATTGATGAATAGATACGCCGATAAAAAATTTGAACGCGTAATTTCCGTCGGCGGGGGCGCAAAAAATAAAGATTGGCTTCAAATGCAGGCGGATATTTTTAATTCCAAAATAACCACTCTAAGAAACGAACAGGGGCCGTCGCTGGGCGCGGCAATGATAGCTGCGGTGGGTATTGGCTGGTATAAAACTTTTGAAGATTGCGCTGAAGATTTCGTCTCTTACGGTAAAATTTACGAGCCTGACATCGCACGAGTTAAAAAATATGAAAAAGTTTATGAATTATACGATAAAATTTATTATTCCACGCAGGAGATATGTAAAAATAGGATTTTATGAAATGCGTTAAAAAAAATTTTGGCATATTGAATAATCGCAAGATAAATTTATTTGTGCTGAGCAATGATAACGGTTTTAGTGCGGGCTGTATCTCTTATGGCGCGGCACTGCAATCTCTATATTTCCCGGATGCGCCCGAAAAAAGCGTTGTTCTGGGTTTTGATAATCTAAGAGATTATGTTAAAAACAAGTATTATCTTGGAGTATCTTTGGGCAGAACGGCAGGAAGAATAGGCGGGGCGTCCTTTAAAACAGACGGAGTTGTTTTTACGCTATCTAAAAACGAAGGAAAAAATACGCTGCACGGCGGGGAAAATGGTTTTCATAGAATAATATGGAATGCAAAGATATTAGAAACGGGTGCGGATAGATGCGGAGTAAAATTTTTTACTGTGATAAAACCGGAGTATGACGGTTTCCCGGGAGAAATGCAAGCGGAAATAAGCTATATTCTCAATAACTCTAATGAGCTAGAAATAATATTCAAGGCTTTATCGGATAAGACTACTCTCTTCAACCCCTCAAATCACGCTTATTTTAATTTAGGAAAAGAAAAAACCATTCTAAACCACTGTCTTCAAATCAACGCTCCGTATTATCTGGAACTTAACGATGAAAATATTCCCACGGGCAGGAAAATAAATACCGTTGGAACCGCCTATGATTTCACAAAAAAGCGGCTCATCGGAACAAGCTTAAAAAACCTTTCGAATAATTACTCGATAAAGAATAAAGGATTAGATACTCCTTATTGTTTAAATTCAAAACAGGCCGCGGTTTTGGAAGACGAAAACTCCGCCCGCAGAATAACCGTTTTAACCGATAGGAATGCTCTTGTAGCGTACAGCGCAAATTATTTTGAAAGCGGCTGGAATATAAACGGCGAAAATTCCGTTCCTTATATGGGCATAGCTCTGGAAGCGCAGACATTGCCTGACGCGCCAAATCATGAGGATTTTGGCAATATTATTTTAAGGGCTGGAGAAGTAAAAGAATATCGCACGGTCTTTAAGATGGAAAAATACAATAGCAGCACATAGTCAAACGTAATTACACATAGTATATGTTAAGAGGAGGCCACAATGGTCAAACTGCATAAGATAGTTATTTTATTATTTGCCGCGGCGTTTATTTCAGCGTGCGGCAATAATATAGAAGTAAAACATTTTGTGGGCGTATCAATGCCTACAAAGGATCTTGAACGTTGGAGTATGGACGGAGAAAATCTGGAGAAACAATTAAAAAAACTAGATTATAAAGTTTCTGTCCAGTACGCTCAAAATGAAGTTAGCACTCAGGTTTCGCAAATTGAAAACTTGATCGCTCTCGGTGTGAACGTGCTGATAATCGCGCCTATAGACGGGGAAGCTCTAACGACGGTGCTTACTCAGGCGGCAGAAAAAAATATAAAAGTAATTGCTTATGATCGCCTCATCAAAAACACGCCGCATGTAGATTATTACGTCACTTTCGACAATTTCAAAGTCGGAGAACTTGAAGGCAGGATAATTGAAAAAGGGCTCGGACTTGACAGCGGAAACAAAGGGCCTTTCAACGTTGAAATTTTCAGCGGCGCGCCGGATGACAACAATGCCTATTTCTTTTTCAACGGGGCAATGCAAGTTCTCAAACCCTATATCGACGCTAAAATAATAGTAACCCCCTCGGGACAGGTAGGCTGGCCGAAATACGGTATTGAACAATGGAGTAATCAAAAAGCGCAAGAGAGAATGACTAATATACTTTCTGCCTTCTACACTTCAAAAAAAGTAGATGCTGTTCTATCTCCCAACGATGCTGTGGCTTACGGCATTATTTCCGCGCTTAAAGGCGCCGGATACGCACCCGGGGACTCAAAAAAACCATTTCCCGTAATATCGGGTCAGGACTGCGATAGAGTAAATATAAAAGCTATTTTAAATGACGAGCAGACGGCTTCTGTATTTAAGGATACGAGAATACTCGCAGAGCATGCGGTATCTATAACAAAAGCGATTTTTGACGGCTTGTCTCCCGAGGTCAATGACTCCAAGACTTATAATAATGGGGTAAAGATTGTTCCTTCTTATCTCTGCGAGCCGATTATAGTTTACAAAGATAATATTAAAAGCGCGCTTCTTGATTCCGGTTATTACAAAGAATCAGATTTGAAATGAAGTTTATTCTTTCGATCCAATAAAGAGGGATGATATCTTTTGTTAGTATGACACGTCATAAAAACAATTTCTATTTTATGATAGTAACCGCGCGAACAAACTAAAGGCGACAATTGATGAAAGATAAAGACGTTATTCTCGAAATGAGAAACATTTGTAAAGAATTTCCTGGCGTCAAAGCTTTAAACGGCGTAAATTTCAAAGTCCGTAAAAACGAGATACACGCGCTTGTCGGGGAGAATGGTGCTGGGAAATCGACGCTGATGAATATTCTTGGCGGAGTTTATCCTTATGGCGCATACAGCGGGGATATTATAATAAACGGCGAAATCTGTAGATTTAATGATATTAAAAGCAGCGAAAAGATCGGCATAGCCGTAATACACCAGGAACTTGCGCTCAGCCCGTATTTATCTATAGCGGAAAACATATTTTTAGGTCATGAAAAATCTATATGCGGAATTATAAATTGGGATAAGACAAGAAAAGCGGCACTCGTTTACATGAAACGTCTTGGTCTCGAGGAAAATCCTGATACGCTGGTAAACAAAATAGGTCTTGGCAAACAACAGATAGTTGAAATTGCCAAAGCCCTTGCAAAAGATGCCAAAATATTGGTACTGGACGAACCTACCGCCGCGCTTAACGAAAAAGACAGCGAAAATCTGCTCAAAATACTCG
>JAIRMX010000116.1 GCA_031258375.1 Elusimicrobiota bacterium
TAAGCGAAGGCTGATTAAGCAGCACGACATCTTTAAAAAACTTGGCAATTCTGCCCGGCAGCATTTTTTCAATTGCGGCCTGCGGCTTGCCCTCGTTTTTAGCTTGAGTCGTGGCTATATCTTTTTCTCTTTCAATTATTTCGGCCGGAACCTCAGACTCGTTCAAATAATGCGCTACCATGCCAACGCCCTGCATAGCTATATTTTTTGCAAGATCCGCTACTACGGTCTTATTTTCCGGCTTGCATATATGTCCTTCCGGTTTGGTTATTTTAAGCTCAACCATCGCGGCTTTTTTATTGTCGGTATGCAAATAATGATTGATTACGCCGCAATTTTGCGGCAACGGCCAGCAGACGGCTTTTGTAAAAGCAATATTCTCTCCGAATTTCGGAGCGGTCTCCGTTATAATCTTTTTTAAAGGCTCGTCCAAAAGATAATCGGCAATATTGGGATTTGCAAGCATATAATCGACAATCTTTTCAACCAAAGCCGTGAAATCCGGCGTTTTAGCCACAAAATCCGTTTCGCAGCCCAGATAAGCCATAGCATAATATTTTCCGTCGGTTTTAACTGCGACGCGGCCTTCTTTGGTTTCGCGTCCGGCGCGTTTTGCCATATCAGCAAGTCCTTTTTTACGCAAGCAAACTACGGCCGCTTCAAGGTCATTGTTGCTTTCGGCAAGAGCGCTTTTGCAATCCGAAAGGCCGGCTCCCGTTTTTTCTCTTAACGACTTTATTAATTCAAGCGACATTTTATTCTCCTTTATTAACCCTCAGAGGATTTTTTTTGGTTTTTTATTTGATTTAGAGGATTTGGATACGGATGTCTTTTCCTTTCTAGCTTTCTTTTCTTCGCGGCTGTGTTGTTTTCCTTCTTCCTCAATAATTTCATCTTCGACATTTGTTTCGTCTGCGGCGGCGACTTTCGCGGGAGTTTCCTCTTTGGCAGCGGTTTTATTTTCTTCCGTATCAAGCGCGGCATTTTTCAACGCTTCGGCCATTATTGAGTTTTCCACAGGTTTTTCCTCTTGCGCGGCTTCCTGCAAAATACTTTCCGCAGCCGGCTGAACGGTTATTCCCGCGGCTTCATTGCGGCCTTCGATTATTGCGTCCGCCACCGCGGCGCAGAATAATTTTATGGACCTTGCCGCATCGTCATTGCCGGGTATAGGCATAGTGATTAACTCCGGGTTTGCATTTGTATCGCATACCGCCACTACGGGTATGCCCAAAATATTCGCTTCTTTTACGGCGCCGTACGTGTCAACCGGGTCAATTACAAAAAGCACGTCGGGCAGAAATCTCATATCCTTAATACCGCTTAATAATTTGCGCAAACGCTCAAGCTCTTTACTTAATCTTGAGGCTTCTTTCTTGGAAATTGCTTTTAAAACGCCTTCGGCCTGCCATTTTTCAAGTTCGGCCATTCTTTCTACGGATTTGCGCACTGTTTGGAAATTGGTCAGCGTTCCGCCCAGCCACTTTTCATGCACGCACGGGCAAAGCGCTCTTTCAGCTTCGGCGCGTATTGCCTCTTGCGCTTGTTTTTTTGTTCCGACAAATAAAAATTTCCTGCCTTTTTTGGCTTCTTCTTTAATATAAGCCGTCGCCTTTTTTAGTTCTTTGGCTGTTTTTTGTAGATCGAGTATGTGTACTCCGTTACGTTCGCCAAATATATATTTGCTCATTTTGGGATTCCATCTTGAAGTTTGATGGCCAAAGTGAACTCCGGCTTCTAACATAGCTTTCATTGATATGCTGCTCATTTTTGTATTCTCCTGTGAACGGCAATTATCAAAATTTAGGCAGGGGCTGCCTATGGCGATAATTTGCCTTGCTTTTTGGCGGGAACATTTGATTTACGCATTTGTTGCGCTCCCAACTCACAAAAAAGCTTGTATATATTATAGCATATCTTTAACTTGATATGGCATTATCTAAATGCTAAAAGGTCATACATAATAAGAGAAATAATAAATATATTTAAAAACGAGAGCGGGACACTCTTTTTTTAATCTATGTGTGTTTTTTCGGCATTGCCCGCTTTGCAAGGTCTATATATTTTGCCGCAGGCAATTCTTCGGCGCGCGCGGATATTTTTATGCCGCAGGCGTTTAGAATTTTTGCGGTTGCATTTTTATTTTCGCCATAGACTTCGCTTAAAGCGTTTAATAAAGTTTTGCGTCGATAAGCAAAAGCGTTTTTTACAAGTTCTTTAAAATGTTGTTTATGCGCCGCGTCTTTGAAAAATTGTTTTAATAGCGGAGTTATAAGAACAACCTCGCTGTCGACTTTCGGCGGCGGATTAAAACTGCCCGGGCTTACTCTGCACACGGACCTAGCGCGCGCAAAAGCCTGAAATATAACCGATAAAGCCCCGTAATTTTTACTTTCGGGCAAAGCGGCAAGTTTTAAAGCCTGCTCTCGCTGAAACATAAAAACCGCCGCTCTAAAACCGGGCGTATCCAAAACTTTAAATAAAATATCCGCCGCGTCTATATACGGCAAATTGCTTACGAAAGTTAAATCCCCCCGCGGCAGAGAATTCGGTAAAACGTCTAAAAAATCGCTTTCAATAATATTAAGTTTTGCGTAAGAAGGCAGAGTTTTGCGCAGATGCCGCGTCATTTTGGCGTCAATTTCTATTAAAGTAAAATCGTTAATTCCGCATTCTAAAAGAGCGAGCGTTAAAGCTCCTTTACCAGGCCCTATTTCTATCAAATTGCCGCGCATATTGTCGATAACAGCGTTGACTATTTTATCGATTATGCCTTTATTTGCCAAAAAATGTTGTCCGTATTTTTGCATTTTATTTCTCTAAAATTTCAACGTTGGCTTTTGCAATTTCATTTGAAGGATTGAGTTCAAGCACCGTTTTATATTCTTTAAGAGCGGCCGCTTCGTCTCCTAAAACTATATAAACCGTGCCTTTGCCCAAATTAATTATTTGCAGAAGTTCCTTTGCTTCGTCAACATTTTTTATGTTTGCGCCGAGAAATGCGGCGCGATTAAAATATTCCAAAGCGTCCGCAGCTTTGCCAAGTTCGATTGCGGCAAGTCCGGCGATAATATAATCATGCGGACTGTTTGCAAGACGGTTTAATATTTCAGGCATAATTTCGTTTATATAAACTACCCAGCTTTTATTTGGCGTCCATAAACCCATATCATTGCCCACCATATACGGATTGTATCCCGCTTTGGCGTTCGCTCCCATGCTGAAAATAGGCTCGGGGCCGATGGCAGCTTCGCCTAAAATACCGTTGTTGGAAATTTGAGCGTTAGCGCGCAGGGAAAGATCAACTTCATATTTTTCTGCGGCTTGGTTTAAAACATTTTCTAAATCGTTAAAAATTTTATCAAGTTGTTCTTTACGCTCTTTATCGTCGACGCCGGCAAGAATAAACGAACGGCTGAAAGCCGCGGAGTTCTCTTGTTTTTGCAAAGATTCAACCGCGCTTGCAAGAGCGCCGCGCGGCCGTATAAAATCCCCGTCCGGCGATTTTTCCACCTTAGGAGTAATTTGTTTGGGAGCGAGCTTTATGTCGACTTCAATATTAATTTGTTTTGAAGAGGGAACTTTAGTCAAGCGTTTTTTGAAATTATCAAGGACTTTATCATCTTGCGGCTGCGGGACGTTTTCGTTTTCCCCTCCCGTTTGAGCATTTGTCGAAGTTTGAGGTTTGCCCGCATAAGAAATCGACAAAGCAAGTCCCTCTTCGGAAAGCGGAGATATCAAAAAAGCCCTGCTCATAATTTCAAGCGCTTCGCTTTTGCGTCCCGCTTTTGCAATCATATTTGCAAGCCGAAGCCGCGCGACGCCGTCGCCGGGTTTTATTTTTAAAGCTTTTTTGTATTGTATTTCGGCGCCGGTGTTTTTGCCGAGTTTTTCATAAAGCACCGCAAGCGCGAGCATAGCCTCTTCGTATCTCGGATAAAGCGAAATAGCTTTTTTAAAAGATTCTTCCGCGGCATTATCTCGCCCGAGCAACTCGTAAACCGAAGCAAGCTGATA
>JAIRMX010000133.1 GCA_031258375.1 Elusimicrobiota bacterium
CATTCCGCCAAATATTGCCAAACAAATGGACAGCGTGCAGCAGCTGGCGCTTGAAACGGTTCATATGGCTTTGGAAGATTCCGGTTATGATAAAAAAGATTTTGACCGCAGCCGCGCGGCGGTTATTATAGCAAACGCCATGGGCGGCACGAAAAACGAATACAGCTGCACGCGCATATATAAGCAATACTATTACGACAAGCTGCGAAAATCGGACGCCTTTGCAAAACTGCCGCCCGCGCAAGCGCAGGCTATTATAGACGACGTTGAACGCGGAATTGACGAAATATTTTTGCCGATTACGGAAGACACTATGCCCGGCGAACTTTCAAACGTTATAGCGGGGCGCGTCGCAAATGTTTTTAACTTAAACGGCGCGAATTTCACCGTCGACGCGGCTTGCGCAAGTTCGATTGCCGCAATAGACTCCGCAGTAAACGGACTGCGTATGGGCAATTTTGATATGGCCGTTTGCGGCGGCGTAGATCAGATGATGTCTCCAGCGGCTTTTGTAAAATTCAGTAAAATAGGCGCGTTATCCGCCGAAGGATCTTTCGCTTTTGACGCGCGCGCAAACGGTTTCGTTATGGCCGAAGGCGCCGGTATTTTAATTTTAAAACGTTTAAGCGACGCGCTCAAAGCGGGCGATAAAATTTACGGCTTAGTTCGCGCCATAGGAGCCTCCAGCGACGGCAGAGGCAAAGGCATCACGGCGCCAAATCCAAAAGGTCAAAAACTCGCTATAGAAAAAACTTTTGAACAACTGGATTATAGTCCGGGCGATATAAGTCTTCTTGAAGCGCACGGAACCGCAACGCGCGTCGGAGACGCGGCCGAACTTACGGTTTTAAACGAAGTTTTCTGCCCTTACGCAAAACCGTCGTCAATATGGTTAGGCTCAATAAAGAGCCAGATAGGCCACGCTAAAGCCGCAGCCGGCATAGCTTCCGTAATTAAAGTTATGCTTGCTTTGCATCATAAAATATTGCCGCCCTCAATTAATTTTGAAACGCCTAATCCTACTATAGATTGGGCAAATTCCCCTTTTAAAGTAATTACCGCAGCCGCCGCGTGGAATACGGATAAAATAAGACGCGCCAATATTTCTTCTTTTGGTTTTGGCGGCACGAACTTCCATCTTGCGGCGCAAGAATTTAACCCCGACGTAAAATTTGAACAACCCGTACAACTGCAAAAATGCGCGATAAACGCGTCTAACGCGCAAAACGATTTGAATAATCAGGAGAGTAAAATGACACAATCTTTAAACGCGGCCGGAAAATACGTTCTTATGGTTCCTTTGGAAAAACTTCAGGGAGATATGCTTGTTTTCTCCGCAGAAACTAAACAAGATTTATTTAATAAACTTAATAATGCGATAAACGCGATTGAAAATAACGCTTCTTATATCACGAAAATCGCCTATAAAAATCATACCTCAAAACACGGCAATTTCGCCGTGGCAATAAATGCGGAAGACACCGTGAAACTTAAAGAAAAAATCGAATATTTTATCAAAACGGCTTCAAGCGGCGACGTATGGGCGGAGCAGTCTCTCTATCTTAAGATGAAAGGCATTTATCCATTTTACCCGCGCGAGGAAAAACCAAAAGTCTGTTTTATGTTTCCCGGACAGGGCGCGCAATACGTGGATATGATGAAAGATTTGGCAAGCAAGTATAAAATCGTCAAAGACACGTTTGACGAAGCCGACGAAATTTTAAAGGGCATGATAGGCGTTAATTTAACCGACAGTCTCTGGTCAAAAGAAGGCGAAACAAAAGAACAAATAGCAAAGCGCGAAGAAATTATAAAACAAACCCAATATACCCAGCCCGCAATTTTAACCGCCGATGTCGCTATGATGCGGCTTTTATATCAATTCGGTCTTAAACCCGACGTGGCGATGGGACATAGTTTAGGCGAATACGGCGCGGCCGTAGCCGCCGGGGTATTAGATTTTCCAAACGCGATAAAAGCCGTATCGATGCGCGGCACCGCAATGGCCAATGTTAAAGTGGCGGACAACGGCAAAATGGCCGCAGTATCCGCTAACGTCGACACTGTTGAAGCGGAACTCAAAAAGATCCCGGGATACGTTGCCGTCGCCAATAAAAATTGTCCGATGCAGACGGTTATTGCCGGGGAAACTAAATCCGTAGAAGAAGCGGTGGAGAGATTCAATGCTTTGGGAATACAATCCGTTATGGTGCCGGTGTCTCACGCTTTTCATTCCGAAATAGTAAAACCCGCCATGGGCGCTTACAGAGACTTCCTAAATACTCTTGAGGTCAAAGCTCCCAATTTGCCGATAACGTCCAATGTTTCCGCAGATTTTTATCCTTCGGATACCGGAAAAATAAAAGATATTATGGTTACCCAGATAATGAGTTCGGTCGAATGGATAAGACAAGTCGAACTCGCATACGAACGCGGAGTCCGCTTATTTGTAGAAGTGGGTCCAAAACGCGTTCTAAGCGCGTTTGTAACAAGTATTCTTGAGGGCAAAAAAGATATAAGAGTTATCGCCTCAAATCACCCTAAAAAAGGCGGCATTTCCGAATTTAACGATTTAATGGCAAATCTCGTCTCCGCGGGAATACCCGTTGACTGGAGTAAAACCGATATTGCAAAACCGGACACGATATACAATCCCGCTTTCGTTAAGGCAATGGGAATGGACTTTAAACCGGCTGTAAGCGAACCGCTGCCGCAAGAATCCAAAAGCGGCGAAGCAGCGCAAAATTATCCTAATTCCAAACAGCAGCAAATTGTTATAAGCGGTATTGCCGCGGGCACGCCGGGCAGCTGGGCAAAAGTATTTCGAGAAAATAATTTAGACGAAATATTAAGCGGGCAAAACCTTATTGAAAATTTACCCGAAGACGCGCGGCAAAAACAAATTGACAAAAATATAGAGTATATCGTTAAATCGCGGATAGGCAATCATAGAGTGGAAAAACTTGAAGATATTTCAAAATCCGTCAAACTTGCAGCGCGCAAAGGAGCTTTTGATTTTGAAAAAGATTTCGGCATGCCTTCAAAATGGGTTAAATCCATGGACCCCGTTTTTACTTTGGCCATAGCCGCCGGCCTGCTTGCTCTTAAAGACGCCGGAATTCCTTTGGTGCTTTATTATAAGCCCACTACCGCCGGAGGATATTTGCCCGACCGCTGGGGACTGCCCGAGAACATGATAGACGATACCGGAGTGATATTTACTTCTGCTTTTCCGACCGCTACGACATGGGTAAACGAAGTCGCCTCCAATATTGCGGACGTTTTAAGCAATAAAACCAGAAAAGAGGTAGAAGCTTTCTATCAATATTTAATAGATACGATAACGGACGAAACTCTTAAATATCGCATAACCGCGTGGTTCAACGAAAATTTTAAAGAATATCACGAACACAAAGCAAAAATATTCTCGCAGGATTTCCTGCTTAAAGCCATACCCATAGCGCATTCCCAGTTTTGCCAGTGGATTCGCGCGCGCGGGCCGGCAACGCATATAAGCGGAGCCTGCGCTTCCACCGCGCAGTGCATAAG
>JAIRMX010000138.1 GCA_031258375.1 Elusimicrobiota bacterium
AACGTGCAGGCCGCCGCGCGGCGGGTCTAAAATTATTAGGGAATTATACGCGCTTATTTTTTGACTTTGCAAAAAATCTTCCGTCTTGGCGCAGATAAAATTAACGTTTTCAATATTATTCAATTTCGCATTTGCCCGTCCGTCAAGTAGGGCTTGCGGCACGCTTTCCACGCAAAAAAACTTTTGAGCAACGTCCGCGCATATTAAACTAAAACTGCCCGTGCCGCCGTATAAATCGTAAACCGTCGCAGGCTTAATTGTTTTTACCAAATCGCGCGCGCGCCGGTACATTTTCTGCGCGGCAAAGGTATTAGTCTGAAAAAACGACTGCGCCGAAATAGAAAATTTTATTTCCCGCGCGCCGCCGTCGGTTTTTATAATTTCGCAAATCGAGTTTTTCCCTTTTAAAAGCTTAAGATTTTCTATAAGCACGGCGTCGGCAACGGAAGTATTCACGGCAAGCAGCACGTTGGCGTTTGGCAAAATCTTTTCAACCGTTTCAACAAGAGATTTCTCGTCGAAATTATCCGAAGCCGCAAAAAGCACAAACATAATCTCGCCCGTATTTTTTGCTTGTCTCAGCATAATATTGCGTAGCAGCCCCGTATGTTTGCGCTGGTCGTAATATTCCAGATTATTCGCAGCCGCCCACGCGCGCACGGCTTGCAAAAGCGCGGGTAAATACGGCTCAAAAATTATGCACTCTTCAATATTAAAAGCTCTATCCCACCTGCCTTTTAACTTAAAGCCAAGCGCGGTTTCAAACTGCAAAGGCTCATTAGGATTGCGGCGGAATTTTTTATTAAAAGGCTCTATCCATACGGGCTGACGGCAAAAGCCCAGTTCGACTTTGTTTCTGTAGAATTCCGTTTGCGGGCTTGGCGTTACGCGAACGGCGTCCCGCCAAAATCTTTTTAACAAACCCTGCAAATCTTTTTGCTTTTGCGCAAGTTGTTCGCAATAAGAAACATCCAGCGTTTGGCATCCGCCGCAAGTATTAAAATGTTTGCAAATTCGTTTCATATTTGATTTTAAATTTTATATATTAAATGCAATTTTAGCTAAATATCCCATATAGAAACAGCGTTTGCTTTTTCCGTAATAGGATATTTTTGGCTTGCGAGACAAATCAGCGAGCCGTATCCCACGTCGGCAATTTTTGACAGCGTTTCAAACGCTTTTATATGTTCTTTTTGCGGGTTAGCCGTCTTTTTTATTTCTATGGGATATAATAAGCCGTTCTGATAAATCAATAAGTCTATTTCGACTTTGTTTGAATCCCTGTAAAAATATAAAGAAGGATTTAAACCATTATGTTTGTAAGATTTTATAATTTCTACAATTGCAAAGGTTTCAAAAAAAGCTCCGCTCATCGCGCCCGTTTCTAAAGATTTGGCATTATTCCATTCTGTCAAATACGCGCATAAACCCGTATCAAGAAAGTATATTTTCGGGCGTTTTGTAAAACGTTTGGATATATTTTTATAATATGGTTTTAACAAATACACTATGCCGGATGTTTCTAAAATTGAAAGCCATTTTGACGCCGTTTTTAACGTAATATCCGCATTATCGGCGATATCCGACAGATTAAGCTCTTGCGCCGTTCGCGCGGCTGCAACGCTTATAAACTTTACGAAAGAACTTTCATTGACGATATTGATTAGTTGTCTCACGTCCCGTTCTATATAGGTTTTTAAATAAGAATCGTAAAATAAAGACCAAGCTTGCTCCGGATAATCCACAATTTTAGGATAAGAACCAAGCCATATGGTTTCAAACGTTTCTTTAACGTCTTTCTTTCGCAAAAGAGAAGGCGGGTTTATACTCGGCAAAAACGGTTTTTGAAATTCCGCTCTGTTTTCCCTTTCATAAATTGAAAAACCAAACATATCGATAATTGCCACCCGTCCCGCTAAACTTTCCGTTATATTTTTCATCATGGAATATTGCTGCGATCCCGTCAGCCATATCTGACCGTTTTTGTCGGAATTATCTACTATCATTTTTATATACGGAAATAATTCGGGCGCATATTGGACTTCGTCTATCAAAACCGGCGGTTTATATTCCTGAAAAAACAATTCCGGATCTTTTTTGGCCAAAAGAAGTATTTTTGGATTATCTAAGGATACGTATTTGCGTTTTGAATCGGAAATATGTTGAAAGAAAGTCGTTTTGCCCACCTGACGCATTCCCGTAAGCAAAACGACTTTAAAATATTTCGACGCTTCGGCTACGGACAGACTTAAAGTTCTATTTTTATACATAAAATTATTATATCAGAAAATAATTATTTATGCAAATTTGGTAGTGTTGGTACAAAATTACATATTTGTATCAAATTAGTTCGTCTTTGAAAGATTTATTAGACATATGAAATATTCAAAATTTATCAGTTGCCGCAAGTATTAAAATGTTTGCAGATTTGATTATTCATTACGGATTTACTTTGAAAACGCAAATATCGCCGTCTTTAACTATATATTCTCTTCCTTCGGAGCGTATTAAGCCTTTTTCGCGCAAAGTCTTTTCGGATTTGTATTCCTTTAAATCTTCAAAAGCATAAACGTCGGCGCGTATAAAACCCTTTTCAAAATCGCTGTGTATTTTGCCGGCCGCCTGCGGCGCCGCGCAGTTTTTAGGGATAAGCCAGCTGCGCACTTCGAGTTCCGCGCCGGCGGTAAAAAACGTACACATACTCAGCAAATCAAGTCCCGCGCGAACGATTTTTTCAAGGCCGGTATATTCCGAGCCGATTTCCGCTAAAAACAATTTTTTTTCTTCTTGCGGAAGTTCGGCTATTTCGGCTTCAAATTTAACCGAAAGTTCCACAAAACCGGCGCCCGTTTTTTTTGCGTAATCCTCCAGTTGTTTTGCGTTTTGAGAGTTTCGGTTTTCCGAATTATTGCCGACGTATAAAACGGGTTTTAAAGTTAAAAGCTGCAAATCATTTTTTTCTTCGTCATCCAAATTTAAAACGCTCGCGGGACGGCCTTCCGCCAGAACTTTTTGCACTTTGCGCAAAACTTCGAGTTTGGCCTTAGCTTCTTTATTGCCGCTTTTTGCATTGCTTTCCGCTTTGGGGAGCATTTTTTCGACGCTTTCCAAATCCGCGAGCATAAGTTCGGTTTCTATAATCTCAATATCGCGCAAAGGATTTACGCAGCCGGCAACGTGCGTAATATTTTCGTCTTCAAACAAACGCACGACGTGGATTATCGCGTCGACTTCGCGTATATTGGCTAAAAATTTATTGCCAAGTCCTTCGCCTTTGCTTGCGCCCCGCACAATGCCGGCGATATCCACAAAGCGTATAAAGGCAGCCGTCTTTTTTGGCGGTTTGAAAATATCAAAAAGTTCGTCAAGACGTTTATCCGGTATGGCTACGACGCCCACGTTTGGCTCTATAGTCGTAAAAGGGTAATTTGAGGCTTGCGCGCCCGCATTTGTTAAAGCGTTAAAAAGAGTAGATTTGCCCACGTTTGGAAGGCCGACAATTCCAATTTCCATTTGGTTTTGCTCCGCAGTTAATATAAAACAACTTCTTTAATTATAGCAAACTATAAGCGAGCTTATAATTTAGGAAAAGAGCGGAAAGAGAGCTCGGACATATAGACAGCCGCTATTTGTCTAAGAAAAACGCCATTAAAATAAAGCCCAATTTGTCAACGTTCTAAGCGAACTAAACGGCCCGTCGTAAAAGTATGCAATGCTAAAAAAGCACGCTAGAATAAAACTCCCCCGCCTTACGGTGAGGGAATTCGGTGAATCCGTTTTGTTTTTTTAACGTATGCGCATAAGCGGATTTTTAGAATTTCTCTCTTACTTATCGCATTGAGAGAATCTATGAAGGCACAACAACTCTGTTACTTTTGTTTCTTACAAACACTACCTACCGCTTCCAACCTTAATTTCGTTATATCTTCAATATAATTAATATTATTATATTTGGCGAAAGCCTTATTGATTTTTTTAAGAACATTCTTAAGCAATTTTTTATATTCTTCTTCAGAGTCTTTATATTCTTTTTTAGAGTTTT
>JAIRMX010000149.1 GCA_031258375.1 Elusimicrobiota bacterium
CTTATGCACCGTGTGTCCTCCGCTCCTGTATCCGTTCTTCATGTATGAATTATGCCTTTTTTATAGCCGCAAAGCAAACTGCCGCTTTGCGATTGGATGCCATTCATCCCCAGCCTTAAAAGGCTGGGGTTTTCTGGCATTTGTTATAAAAGGTTCAAATTTAATATAATTATACAGTAATAACTTAAACGGACGTTATCAACGCGTTTGATCGCGTTGTATTTTTGGAGAGGATAAAATGTTTAATCCAAATACTAAAGAAAATCAGCGGGAAATGCTTGACGCTGTCGGGGTCAATTCCATAGGGGATTTATTTAAAGATATTGCTCCGCAATATTTAAACCCCAAGTACGATTTGCCCGCCGCTCTTACCGAAGAAGCTTTAACGCGCGAGATAAAAAAAGTCGCCGCGAAAAATAAAACTGCTCTCAATTTTGCCGGAGCGGGCATATACGAGCATTTTATACCCGCCGCGGTAAACGCGATAAGTTCGCGCGGCGAATTTTTGAGCGCGTATACTCCGTATCAGGCCGAAGCCAGCCAAGGCACTTTACAGGCGATTTACGAATATCAAAGCTGCGTTTGCGCCTTGTTTGACATGGACGTATCCAACGCCTCCCATTATGACGGCGCGACGGCTTTGGCGGAAGCCGTCGGCGCGGCGGTAAAAATAAAAGGCAAAAATAAAATTCTGCTTACTTATGCTTTAAACCCGCAGTATGTCAAAGTTTTAAATACTTATTTCGGCTTTAACGGCAATATAAAATTTGAATTCGTTAATACCAAAGACGGCACTACCGATTTGCGGGATTTGGAAACAAAACTCACGGGCGACGTCGCCGCTTTTATTTTGCCGACGCCTAACTTTCTAGGCTGCGTTGAAGACGGCCAATCCGTAAATGAAATCGTAAAAAATAAAGGCGCGCTGCTTATTGCCGTCGTAAATCCTTTGAGTCTGGGCGTATTAAAAACGCCGGGCGACTACGGCGCGGATTTTGCCGTAGGCGAAGGGCAGCCTCTTGGCAATGCGATGAATTTCGGCGGGCCGGGACTTGGAATATTTACCTGCAAAAAAGAATACGTAAGATTTATGCCCGGCCGCATTTGCGGAATTGCAAAAGATGCGGACGGCAAACGAGCCTTTGTGCTCACTTTACAGGCGAGAGAACAGCATATAAGACGGGAGAGAGCTTCCTCAAACATATGCTCAAATCAAGCCTTATGCGCGCTTAACGCGGTTGTTTATTTAACATTGCTCGGGCCGGAGGGGATAAAAGAGGTCGGCGAACTGAACGTTGAAAACGCGCATATTTTGCAAAACAAAATTTGCGAAACACCGGGTTATAGTTTGGCCGCAAATAAACCTTTCTTTAATGAATTTTTAATTAAATGCCCTATCCCCGCGGCAAAAATAGTTAAGGCTTTGGCTAAAAAAGGAATCGCGGCCGGATATGATTACGCGCATATTTGCAAAGATTGCAAAGATATGCTGCTTGTTTGCGCTACGGAAACAAAAACCGTTGACGATATTGAAGCGTATGTCGCGGCTTTGAGGGGGATTTAATTATGAACAATTATCCGCATAATTTGCTTTCTATAGAAAAATCGGTTAAAGGCCGGCGCGGCGTTAAATTTAACGCTCCTTTAAAGCCGTCGTCCAATTATCTGCCAAGCTCTATGCTGCGCTCCAAAGAGCCGAAACTTCCGCAGCTGACGGAGTTCGACACCGTGCGGCATTTCAGTAATTTATCGCGTTTAAACGTTTGTTTGGACACCCATTTTTATCCGCTTGGTTCCTGTACGATGAAATACAATCCTAAAGCTTACGAAGTTTTGTCCGCTTTAGACGGTTTTGCTTCCGCTCATCCGCTTGCTCCCGCCGACGCTGCGCAGGGAACTTTGGAAATACTTTTTAAACTTGAAAATCTGCTTAAAGCCGTTACGGGTTTTGACGCTTTCACTTTGCAGCCGGCCGCAGGCGCGCACGGCGAGTTTACCGGAGCCTTAATTGCCAAAGCTTATCATCTTTCGCGCAAAGACAAAAACCGCACGGAAATTATCGTTCCCGACACTGCTCACGGCACAAATCCGGCGACTGCCGCTATGAGCGGATTTAGCGTTATAAGCATAAAATCGGCGCAAGACGGCAGAGTTGATATCGAAGAACTTAAAAAAACTTTAAGCCGTAAAACCGCTCTTGTAATGCTGACCATACCCAATACCGTCGGCTTATTTGAGAAGGACATAAGACAAATCGCGGAACTTGTTCATAATGCCGGCGCGCTTATTTATATGGACGGCGCGAATTTTAACGCTTTAATAGGCAGCGTTAAACCCGCGCAGCTGGGCGCGGATATTATGCACATAAACACGCATAAAACGCTTTCAACGCCGCACGGCGGCGGAGGGCCGGGCGCGGGAGCCGTGGGCGTAGTCAAAACGCTTGAAGAATTTTTGCCGCAGGGCAGAGTTTCTTTTAACGGCAAAAAGTATTCTTTTATTAAACCGTCTAAAAAAAGCATCGGCAGCGTAAAAAGTTTTTACGGCAATATAAGCGTTTTAATCCGCGCATATTGTTATTTGCGTCAGTTCAGCGCGCTTACTCTTAAGGAAATATCGCAAAACGCCGTGCTTAACGCTAATTATATCAAAGCGCGGCTGCGGAAATATTTCCCCGCGTTCTTTGATTATATCTGCATGCACGAATGCGTTTTCACGCTTGACGCGCAAAAAATGAACGGCGTTAAAACGCTTGACATAGCAAAACGTCTTTTAGATACCGGCTTTCACGCGCCGACGATATACTTCCCGCTTATTGTGCCTGAAGCTCTAATGGTAGAACCTACGGAAACCGAAAGTAAAGAAACTATGGACGCTTTTGTGGACGCTATGATTAAAATATATGAAGAAGCGCGGGCAAATCCCGAAGCTTTGCATAAAGCTCCGCAGAATTGCCCGGTTAAGAGAATCGACGAAGTCAGCGCCGCGCGCGAGCCTAATTTACGTTGGTAAAAAAGACTTATTAATAAAAACTCCCGCGTTCGTTTATATAACGCGGGAGTTTTTATTTTGTATTTATAACTTGCGCAATTTTCGGCCTAATATGCAAAAATATTCCTAATACCGATATAAAATGAGAAAATAATCTCAAAAAGGATTTGTATGGTAAAAAAATAAAGAGAATATTTTGTTATAAATGTGGCGGAGTGGAAATAATTAAAAAAGGTTTTTTTGGTAAAAAACAGCGTTACAAATGTGTATATTGCAACGCTGTTTTCGTTTAGCACAAATTATGGCTTGAATCTGCATATTATGATTACGCTATAAAGCAGTTGGACATAGAACAAATAGCAATAAAATACAAAAAAAGCGAAAGCGCAGTATGGCGAAACTTTGATAAATTTGAAGATAAAACAAGGTTAAAAGAACTGCTGTTTAAAGATATTAATCTTGTAATAGATACAACATACTTTGGGCGTATGATATTTAGGGCACACGGGGTCAATTTACACTATCAGCAAGTGGGCAGCGAAACTATAGCGTGGCTCTGCAAAGGGCTAGATGTATTGGATAATTTAGGGTACAGTTACAAAAGTGTAACTATAGACGGCAGAACGGGGTTTATAAATTATTTAAAAATGCGTTATGCCAATACTCCATTACAATACTGCCAGTTCCATCAAAAACAAACTGTAAAGAGGTATATAACGAATAATCCACAAACGCTTTGCGGCGTTGAATTAAAGGCTTTAATGAAAGACTTGTTGGAGCATGATTATGATAGCTTTAACAAAAAGTTTGAGGCATTAAAAAACAAGTGGAATGTCTTTTTAAAAGAACGCAATGAAAGCGGGGAATATAAACATCGCAGGTTGAGAGGGGCGTTCCATAGTTTAAAGAAAAATATGTCACATTTATTTGCATACAAGGCTTATGAAAGCTTAAAAATACCCAACACAACAAACAGTTGTGATGGGTATTTTACACACTTTAAAAAGCGAATAAACAGGCATTGCGGCTTAACCAAAAATAGAAAGATTAAACTTATTGAATTTATTATTAAAAACTCTTACTTAGGAACATTTTTGCATATTAGGCCTAATTTTTGAATATTCGCAATAAAAAACAAAGTTTTTTACGACGAGAAACTTTGTTCTAAAAAAGTGCGCCCAACAGGAATCGAACTTGTATCCTCAGCTCCGCAGGCTGATGCTCTATCCATTGAGCTATGGGCGCGTAAAATTCCGCTTTACTGTTTTTATTACATAAATATTTTACAAAATAAGTATGCAGAGATGCACAAAAATATGTAGTAAAGCCATGTCCACTTTTATAAAAAATTTCATAGAATGTAAGTATGTCCGAAACTCCAATAATGCGGCAGTACAGACAAATGAAAAATAAAACCGGCGGGATGCTGCTTTTCTTTCATTTGGGAGATTTTTACGAGATGTTTGAAGAAGACGCCAAAGAAGCAAGCAAAATTCTGGGCGTCGCGCTTACCGCGCGCGGCGGCGTGCCTATGTGCGGCGTGCCGGTTCATTCCGCAAGCGTTTATATCAACAAGCTTTTGAAAGCAGGCCGTAAGGTCGCGATATGCGACCAGCTTTCAAACATTGCCGACCGCAAAACAAAACTTTTTGAACGCGATATCGTGCGCATAATGACGCCCGGCACAATAACGGACGACGCTATGCTTGAAGCTAAAACTTCAAATTATCTCGTCGCCGTCGAAATGACTGACAAAGGCTGGGGGCTGGCCTGCCTAGAAGCGTCCACAGGAGAGTTTTGGATTACGGAAAATCCCGAAGATTCAAATTATAACGCGCTGGCTTCTTTGCTCGCTTATATAAATCCTTCTGAAATTTTAGCGGATAAATCGGGAGCGTCAAAACTTAAATCAAAAATAATGGTTCCGCAGGATATCGCTCTTTCCATAATTTCAACCCAGGATACTCAAAATGTTCCGCAAAACTGGCCGGGCATTTTGCAGCAAACCCCGCTTGCGCTCAAAGCGGGTTTAATGTGCGAAAAATATATTTCTTCGACAAATAAAAATTTTAAAGATTATTTTACGCCTTTTTACAAACACATAACGGATTTTATGAGGCTTGAAAGCAGCGCCGCCGCCACGCTTGAGCTTGTTCAAAGCCAGTACGGCGGACGAAAGCACACATTACTCGGCGTGCTTGATTATACCTGCACGCCAATGGGATCTCGCGCTTTGAGGGATTGGATTTTAAATCCGCTGCTATCCGCGTCCGAAATTGCAAGAAGACAAAACGCCGTAGAAAATTTGATTTCGGACGAAGCCGCAAGAGAATCTTTGACGGGAATTTTAAAAGAAATCTGCGACATAGAGCGAATTATGAGCAGGGTGGCGACTTCTTCCGCCGCGCCGCGGGATTTATCCGGCCTTCGCATATCTCTTGCGCTTACGAATAAATTTGACGACTGGCTTAAGCATCACGGCGCTATTTTGCCCGAGACGGCCGATTTTTTTAGTAAGAATATTGCGCGTCTTAGAGAAATTTCAAAACTTCTCTTCGATGCCATTAACGAAAATCCTCCGGTTAAATTATCCGACGGCGGCGTTATTAAGCGCGGATACAACGGCGAACTTGACGAACTTGCCGCTTTAAAAACAAACTCCGCCGCCACTCTCCAAGAAATTACCGGACGAGAAAGAGTTCGCAGCGGAATTCCAAATTTAAAAATCGGTTTTAATTCCGTGTTCGGGTATTTTATAGAAGTTTCCAAAGCGCAGGCGGGCAAAGTTCCTTCCGATTATACGCGCCGCCAAACTTTAACTAATGCGGAGCGCTTTATTACCGAGGAGCTTAAAGAGCTTGAGAGGAAAATCCTTACCGCCGAAGAACGCAGCCTGCGTCTTGAAGCCGTTATTTTTGAAGAGATAAAAAAATATTTATACGACAATATCGAGCTTCTTAAAACATTGGCAAAAAATATAGCCGTCGCGGATTGTTATTGCAGCCTTGCCATAGCGGCCGTAAACGGAAATTATTCAAAACCGAAAATCATTAATTCAACCGAAGCTTTATACATTGAAAACGGCCGCCATCCCGTATTAGAACAAAATATACCGAGCGGGAGTTTTGTGCCCAATAATATTTTCATCGGCGGACAGGGGCCGCAGATAATGATAATTACGGGGCCTAATATGGGCGGAAAAAGCGTTTTTCTAAAACAGACCGCTCTTATTACCATTATGGCGCAAATGGGAAGTTTTGTTCCCGCCCGCAAAGCGCAAATCCCGCTTACCGATAAAATACTTACCCGTATCGGCGCGCAGGACGCTTTAAGCCGCGGAGAGTCGACTTTTATGGTTGAAATGCGCGAGACGGCGAATATTTTGGCCTCGGCTACTCCGTCCACGCTTGTATTGCTCGACGAGATTGGACGCGGCACTTCGACTTTTGACGGTATTTCCATTGCGTGGGCGATAACGGAATTTTTACATAAGCCGCACGGCTTCGGCCCCAAAGTTTTATTTGCGACGCATTATTTTGAACTTACCGAGCTTGAAGAGAAATACGAGAAAATAAAAAATTTTCACGTTGAGGCGGCGGAGTATAAAACCGAATCCGGGGAAACGAAACTTAATTTTCTCTTTGAGGTTAAAGCCGGCCCCGCGGATAAATCATACGGCATTCACGTGGCGCAAATCGCCGGCCTGCCGCACAGCTGTATTTTAAGAGCTCAAAAAATTCTAAAAGATTTAGGCGAACGCGAAAATACGGGGATAATTGAAAAAGAATCGCGCGGTCCGGATTTGTTTTCAAGCCCGATAATAGAAGAAATAAAGATGACGGATACGGATAAAATCACTCCCATTCAGGCTTTGCAAATCATAGGGGAGTGGAAAAAGAGGCTTCAATAATTTGATTGTTTTTTTATAAGAAATATGCTAAATTTAATTTAGCGGTTGTCGTATAAAAATTTAGCTTGATTTTTGGGTTCCCTTATGGGAATAGCTTTTGAGCAATCAAAAGCACTTTCACACACCAAAAACAGCTCGTTATTAAGCACAAAGTGAAAGGAAGTCATGATCCTTTTGCTTTGTGCTGAATGTTTGGCGTTCGTAAGAACGCCAAACTACGGCTGTTATGTTTGAGTTAGTGTGAAAGGCTCAAATATAATGGCCGTTTTTGTTTGTAAAAAACAAAAATAACGAGCTGAAATATGAAAAGTAAAAAAGAAAAAGGGTTCACGCTGATTGAATTGTTGGTAGTGGTTTTAATAATAGGCATTCTTGCCGCTATCGCTTTGCCGCAATATCGCATAGCCGTATTAAAAAGCAGAGCTGCAGCGGCTTTGCCTATGCTTAAAGCTATTTATCAGGCTGAAGAAAGATATCGCCTTATCACCGGCGACCATACGACAAACTTTAACGATTTGGATATAACTATCGGAGATAATTGCAATTTTTATAGCTCATATAGTTCATGTCAAGTAAATAATATTAAGTTTGAAATGAACTCGAGTGATACGTACGCTTTTTTAGATGGTAATTTAAATCCCTCTTCTTTTGCCTTGGCAATAATTACAAATGAAACTGGTGAGGTAGCGCAAGCATCGGACGGAAAAGCAAAGAAAGGAAGCATTATATGTTATACCAGAAATAATAGTATGTATGAAAAAGTATGTTCAGCTTTAGGCGGCAAATATACTTTTACTCACACTTCCGGCAAAGCCTATATTTTATAGAATGTATTTCTTTCGGAGGAAAAGAAGAATAGATATCATATTACGCATATGCATTATAAATTGATAACTTACATTAAGTTATCAAATTTATAGATATAAGAAAGTTCTTTGAAAAATTTCAAGCGGGCTTTTTGGCTTATGATATAAAATTATCTGATTTTATTTTTGTTAAGCGTGCTTACCCAATACTTAACTTTGCCGTTCTCATAAGTCTTCTTTATGCCGTGAAACTCCGTTTCAAAACCGGGGAAAGTATTTTCAAATCCTTCATTTAAACGCAAAAAAAGCATAATCGGAGAATCCGCCGAAGGGAAACGCTCGCCGGGCATAATAACCGGCACGCCCGGCGGATAGGGCAGTATCATAAAAACGGACACGCGGCCGGGCGCGTTGCAAAGCTCCACATACTCGGTTTTGCCTTCGGAAAGGCCGTAATAAGCTTTGTGCGGGGCAACGGCTTGTTCGGGAAGTTCGCTGTATAAAGAAGCGCATTTTTTCATAATATCGTTACTTTTCAAAAACGCATGCATATCTTTGCATAAATCGGCAAGCCCCATATTTTCATATCGTTTAGGATATGCTGCCGCAATAGACGAAAACCATTTGGCGACCGGAGCATTATCATTATATTCCAATTTAAAATCGTGCAGCACGCGAAGAAGTTCGGCAGTTCGCTCGGTGCTGACGCCGGGGGCAAATAAAAAAAGCAAATTATAAAAACCGATTTTCTCCGGTATAACGCCGCGCGCCTGCAAGTATTTTTTTACTATGCACGCAGGTATGCCAAAATCGGTCATAGAAGCGTCGGGGTTCACTCCGGGCGTCAGCAGAGTTACCTTCAACGGGTCCAAAATTAAATCGTCTTCCTTGCCAATATCCATGCCCGTCCATTTGGAGTCCGGTTTCAACGCCCATTGCTGAGGATACTTTGTTAAATGAATATTTTCCGGCTGCCACGCAGTAAACCACCAATCTCCCTTTTTGGCGTATCGTTCGCCGGCGCGTCGTATGGCCCGACGGAAACGAACGGCCGTATTTATGGCTTTGTTTATCAAATCGTAGCCGCTTTCTTTCATAATTTGAGTATTCACGTCCAGCGAAGCAAACAGAGGATAAAAAGGAGACGTGCTAGAATGCATCAAATTTGCTTCCAGTAAACCCTGCAAATCCAGTTCGCAGTCTTTGGCGGTTCCCTGCCTGAAATGCAGCATCGAACATTGGGAAAACGCCAGCAATAATTTATGCGTCGATTGCGTCGCAAACACAGGCGGCAGATGCGCGCCGCGCCGTTTAATATACGGACTCATTGCGTAGCGGCGTTCGTAAAACGGGTGAAAAGCGGCGTATGCATACCAAGCTTCGTCAAAAAGCAAAAAATGCGTCAAGTCCGACATTTGCGCTTTAATTTTATCGGCATTATAAATAATGCCGTCGTATGTGGAATTTGTCAACACGGTTAATTGCACTTTGGCTGCTTTTCTGTTGGTGGCCAGACGGCTGGCGGAAATTTTCGCGCGTATGGATTCTTTGCCAAATTGTTCAAAACCCACCGGGCCGATCATTCCGTATGAACAAGGTTTCGGGGTCAAATATATCGGAACAGCCTCGTTCATAATAATGGCGTGCATAACGGATTTATGGCAGTTCCTGCCGACTAATACCAAATCTCCGGGAGCAACCGTGGCAAAAAATACGACTTTATTGGCGGTGGAAGTGCCGTTCAAAACAAAAAAAGTAGTATCCGCGCCGAATATTTCGGCGGCGCGTTTTTCGGCTTCGGCAGACTGGCCGCAATGTTCCAAAATGGAACCAAGTTCTTCCACGCTGCTAGAAACGTCGGCCTGAAAAAGATGATGGCCGAAGAACTCGTAAAAATCTCTGCCCGCGGGGCAGGATTTCAGCCCGTTTCCGCTTGCGTGTCCCGGCGTGCTCCACAGCGTCGCTTTCTGTTTTACGAATTTTTTAAGCGCGCCGTAAAAAGGCGGGAGATTTTTATCCTCTTCGTCGGAATTATCAACTGTTTTCATATTAAGCCTCAAATCGGACGTTTTTACAGACGGCTAAGCAAAATATCGCGAGTTGTCCGCGACAAATATCATTGTAGCAAATTTTCCAAGTTGCCACGAGATAAAAAATCCGCCGCCGCCTTCCGTCTGCCGGGCAAACGAGAACAAACATTTGCTATAATTTTGTTATGAAAAACCAAAGCCGCCTTTATTGGATTATCGGCGGCAGAAATATTCGTATAGCGTATTGTTAATATTTTTTATATGAATCAAATTAAACTTTTGGATAAGCAAACCGCAAGCAAAATCGCCGCGGGCGAAGTTATAGAACGCCCCGCCGGCGTGCTTAAAGAGCTTATTGAAAACAGCCTTGACGCGCGGGCCGCAGTCATAAATATCGATATAGAAAACGCGGGTAAAACTTTAATACGCGTAAACGACGACGGCGACGGAATGCCGGCGCAGGATTTGCCGCTTGCCGTTTTGCGCCATACCACAAGCAAAATAAGCACTTTCGACGATATGGATAATTTGCAAACTTTCGGCTTTCGCGGCGAGGCTTTGTTCTCCGTTTCGGCGATAAGCAAAGTCGGCATAATCTCGGCGCGGGAAGGCCAAACCGGAAGCCAGATAAAAGTCGAAGCCGGCAAAGTTACGGCGCAAACCGCCGCGCCTTCCGTTAAAGGAACTACCGTAGAGGTTAGAGATTTATTTTTTAATACTCCGGCGCGCTTAAAATTTTTGAAATCCGACACCGTTGAAAGAAGCCATTTGCTTTGCGCCGCGGAGGAAGCCGCAATGGCAAATCCGCAGGTAAGTTTCAATATCAAAACGGACGGTGCTAAAATTTACGCGCTGCCCGCGCAAAATGACGACGAAGAAGGTTTGCGTCGGCGCATTTCCAAAATAATCGGCGCGCAAATAACGAAAGATTTAATCTTTATAAAAAACGACAAATTCGGTTTTCGCGCTTTTGTATCCGCCTCGGATAAACTTATCGCCGCGCGCGATAATGTTTTTTTCTTTATAAACAGGCGTCCGGTAAACTGCAAAGTCTTGCAGCAGGCGGTTTATAAAGCGTATCAGCCTTACCGCGCCAAAGAAAAGCATCCCGTAATTATTTTGTTTTTACAAATACCGCCCGACGAGTTTGATATAAACATTCACCCGCAAAAAAAAGAAGTCAAATTTGCCGACGAGTCCGAAATTTTTAACTTTATTTACAGACAAATTTCGTCCGCCGTGCTTGGGAAAAGCGGCGTTGAACAGATTAATTTACAAACCGATTTTAAAACTTCGGATATTCGTTCTCACGCGCCGGCTTTGCAAACCGATACGGCCGCGCCGGCCGAAATTGCAAAACTCAGCAATATGCTGAACGCAAAAATGGAAGCCGCGCGGCCTTTATTTGAAGTCAGAGATTTTGACGGACCGTCAAAATATTCCCTCAGGCCGCAAGAAACGCCGGCGGGTGTTTTTACGGGCGTAAATTTTGAAACTAAAATTGAAACGAAGCAGCCGGAGCAAAACGCAGTTCAAAATCCTGCGCAGCCGTCTTGGTTCAACCCCCCGTATAATTATTTAGGACAGCTGCACAAAAGCTATCTTGCGTTTGAAAATCCGCAGGGACTTGTTTTGGTCGATCAGCATGCCGCGCAGGAGAGAATATTTTTTGAAGAATATTTAAACTCGCTTGAAAATAACACTACCCAAAAACAGACGCTTATGTTTCCCGTCAACGTGGAACTTTCCGCCAGCAATGTCGAAAGCATTTTGGCGTGGCGGGATATTTTAGAGAGAGCCGGTTTTGAAATATCAAGATTTTCGCCGAGTATTTTGCTTATAAGCACGGTACCTAATATTTTGAAATTTAAAGACGACAGCCTGCGGGATTTTATTGTCTCGCTTTCCGGCGTTATAGGCGCGCCTTCAAAATCGGGCAACAGTCTTAAATATAAATTAATTTCCACTATGGCATGCAAAAAATCAATAAAGGCAGGAGAGAGTTTGGATAAAACTCAGGCGGACGCGCTTATGCAAAATCTCAAAAAATGCGCGGACGGTCTGCATTGCCCGCACGGCCGCCCGACTTTGATTACGCTTGATATAAAAGAAATTGCCAAAAAATTCGGCAGAATTTAGTATGTTGTTTGGCAATTTGGCCGTAAAATTTCCCCTAAAACAATATAAATTACGGATTTGGCGCTAACGTTACCGTTACTTTTTTTATTTCGGATTCCAAACAATTACACCTACTAAGGGACTCAACATCCCCAATATCAATAAGATATTCGGGCTTGCCAAGCATATTTTCTAAGACTTTCCTATGGCATCTATAATGCTCCTCCCCAAAAGCGGTATAAACAACATCATATTTATTCTCACGTTATCAAGGTTTTGTAGGACATCAACCCCCCTGCCGAAGACTGTAATCGGGCAATCTTCTATAAAGTATCCTAGAAACTCCCACGCTTAGCGCCGGGGTTTCTGCTATATAAAACCCGTCTCCAGATGACGCAGACATGCGGGTTTATAGGCAGAAGAGAAAGAAAAATGCTTTGCCGACTGTAAAAATAAGAAAACCCCGTCTTTTTAAGACGGGGTTTTTCTTATTGCGGATTCGTACATTTTATATTTCTGTACATATAATTCCCGGTGTTTTTTTGACAAGTGCTAGTATGAATATTATATTTACACCTAAGATCGCATTTAACAACTTTTACTCCGCCTGAACACCCTGTCTCGGTATGTGCGGCAAAATAACTCGTTGCAACGCAATAGTTCTTTTTTGTACTCTCACAAATAGCTTTCGTACGGTACGAAAGCGTATTAAACTCGCCAACATTAGAACAGTTAGGAAAATTGACACCATAACCAGTATCATTGTAACCGTCTACGGCCACAACGTCGGAGTAAGTCTTATTATTAAATTTAATTGAGAAATTCGGTGTTACTCCGCTAGCAGATGCGATACAGATAGCTCTGGGTATCGATTGACCAGCAATACTATATTTAGCAAAAGTGATACTTGGAGTTATTTGCGAGCTTCCGCTAACCGTTACGGAATCTCTGGTGTAATTCGTAACAGATTTACCCACATCGCTATCGCTAGAACAACTTGGAGGATACTTAGAGGTATTTTCTGTTGAACAGTCCTTATTCTCACTTGTCGTCGTCGTGACTACTTTATACTTAGGTTTCCCATCATGATAAGGACTAAAATAAATATCAGTACAGGACGAAGAATAGCCTTTATAGTCAAATTCTCTCTCTTTATTCTTATTGGGGCACGTGTCTTGCATGGAAGAATCTGCAACAGGCTGGGGAACACTTGCAGTACACGCCTCTAAACATTGCATGCCCTTTTTATAATATCCGTCGTCACATTGTAGAAGACCTCCAGCCTCACATTGGTCAGAACAGATGTAATACCCATGTTCGTTGTAGTAATATTTTTCTCCAGGTTTACAGTATCCTTCATCCTCACACTCACCGCTCCATACCACTTCTTTCCATTGTCCCGTTGCACTATCGCATTCTACCGTTCCGCTCTCTTTCCCGCACTTATTTCCGCAATCTCTTGTAAGCTCCGGTTTCTTTGAATCGTCACATTCTTTTTTTGGTATACACATATTGCCGCCGTCGGAGAAAGTGTAGCCGCTTTCGCATTCGCAAGTACTGCTACAGTTTGGATCATAGCCGTATTCACATATGCCTTCTCCTGTACAGTCGCTCCACCCTGTACCCTCGTCATTACATGTCTTCTTTGCACATTTACTGCACTCTTTCGTACTTGTATCTCCAGGAGTACAAACCTGCGGAGCCTCGTTACAAGTATAAAGCGTTGTACCACTACAGTCCGTACACGATGTAGATCCGTTTGTACACGTTGAGTCTGATGTTAACCCTGTACAACTTGAGCTTCCTCCGGATACGCAGCTTGTACATCCGTTCCCATTCCAGCTTGTTCCGCTGGGACAACATAATGAAGGATTCTTATCGCAAAAATCTCCCGCTAACCCTCCTTCTTCTCCGCCCCCATCACCTCCTCCATTAACGCTCCCTCCAACCGCCTTACAGTTTATGTCTCTTGCTTCTCCCGTTGGTATCCTTTTGCCTACCGCTTCGCACCCTTCCCCTACGCATATCTCTTTGTTCGTCTCATAGTTCCTGTATATACTGTATTTATCCGCAGCCCTCTCCGCTATCAAACACCCTCCTCTCATCGTATATTTGAAATTCCCTACTTCTACTCCGCTCTCAGTACTCTCCTTATTTCCCCGTAATCCCCTTATCGGCGCCTTTAACTCGTCAAACGTGCTTGCATATCTGTCATTACTCACTATATATGCTTCCTGCTTCATTGATGCCATAGATAATACTTCCAACGCGTCGCTTACCCTGCTGTTCCTTACTGCCTTGCTATATATAGGATATGCTATCATTCCTAATATAACTATAACTATCAGCGCTACCAGCATCTCAGATAACGTAAATCCTTCCTTCCATTTACGCTTTATTCTTATTAATACTTTCTTCATATCCCTTACCCCCTTTCTCTCTCAGCTAAACCCAACTCGTCTCCCTATTTTACTTCTCCCCTCCCTTACTAAATGGATAAAACAACTTTTTGCAATAATTCAATTCCTCTCCTTCCCTCCTTTTATAAAAATTGACTAAATAACAGAACCTAACGAATTAAAAAAATAAAGCCAAGTTAAAAAAGAAAAATTACAATTTTATTTAACATTAGCTTTCTCTATATACAATACAACTCTTCTCTTGAATACTCCCCTACATGCGGGGAAGCCTCTTTTTATTCTTTTATTTATCTTTTCCTATTCATATCTTCTTCTTTCTCTTTTTTCTTTATTACTGTTATTTTATAGCCAAAGCCTATAATACCCTGACCTTTCCCTATATATTTATAATATACTACTTTATTCCCACGTTATCAAGACTTTGTAGGACATCAACCCCCCTGCCTAAGGCTGTAATCGGGTGATCTTCTATAAAGTATCCTAGAAACTCCCGCGCTTAGCACCGGGGTTTCCGCTATATAAAACCCGCTTCCAGATGCCACGGGGAGGCGGGTTTATAGGCAGAAGAGAAGGAAAAATGCTCTGCCGACTGTAAAAATAATTCTGAGATGAGCCTCGGCACAGTATACCGCAATCTCAACTTGCTTGCTAAAATAGGCGAAATAAAATGCTTAAAAGGCTTTGATACAAAAGAGCATTTTGATCATAATACTTTTGACCATTGCCATATAAAATGCAGCGTTTGCGGTATAATTGAGGATATTATGCTTCCTAAAATTCTAGCAAAGCATTTAGATAATCTTAAAAAGTAAGCTGATTAAGAGTATTTAATAATAAATTCAATGAGTTTAATTCTTCTTTCTCTTTTGAGACCGCAATGCCTTTTTACTCTGTTTTTTAAGTGTGTAAAGCACCCCTCACAACTTGTTGTATTTCTAAATCTTTAAACGCCTTGTATGTAAACAAATAAGGCATATTTTTCTTTAAACTAAAGAACGCGCCGCGCAGTCTGCGGCCTTGCATTCATTGTTTTCATTGCGTTCTTTGCCGTTTCTGTTTTAACGCGGCGTATGCCACCTTAAAACTGTCATAATCATACTTCAAAAAATCGATTACGCATACTTATTTTTTTGCCAAATTTTTCTAAAAATAATTATAGGCCAAAGCACAATGCTGATTAAATATTGGAGCGGGGTTTTCCACAAAACCAAACGGCTGAATTTCAAATACCGTATAAAATCGCTCAATATTTTATTAGGTTTAGGACGGTAAACGAACAGCGGATAATACTTTTTATGCTCGGGGTCGCTCGCGTGATATACGCAGCGCAAACTTTCGATATCTTCTTTTGAAGGATTATTTAAGAATATATTTATCCATTCAACTAAGAAATTCCCTTCAAGAAATATATCAAAACCCCCAAAAATGTTTTTTATGTCTTTTGCAAAAGAAATTTCGCCTTTGATAATATTTTTTTGCGCGGAGATGTTTTCTTTCTCAAAAGAATTTATTTCGGTTTTATAAATCGGTTTTCCATCCGCGGTTATATCTAACACTGGAGGAGCCGGTTCGCAAAAAATAAATTCCATAAAATCCCAGCATTTGGTATGAACTGAATCTTTTTTGATACGGGTTGAAGCCGGAAGAAAAGTGTCGTAATTATATTTTTTATTCTTTGTGGCAGACCAATATATACCCAGAACTTCACCAGAGATAATTTTTTTTATAAGTCTTTGCGCTGCGAAAGAAAAAGTAAGGCTGTCGGCTACAATTGTGCGGCGAGTATTTAAATTCTTTTTTATATAAATGCCGTATTGTTCCAATTTTTGCTTGCTGAACGAATGGATAATTTCTTTATATTTCTGTAGAAACTCTTCGGCTTGTTTAGCCGATTTTGGATATTTGACGTCCTCAGGCAGCACGGGCTTAAAATAATCGTATAAAACGGACGCGCTGGTATCCTTGCCGTAAGTATTATCAAGCAGACAAGCTATGCTGAAAAGCCTCGGAGCGTATATATACTGCGCACGGATTTTTTTGTTGAAAGTCTCAAAAATTTTGTATATGCCGTATCCGTCGCGCGCAATAAACAAAATATCCTTAATTTTGCGCTTTTGAGCCGTTTTTTCAATAAATTTAGCAAAACCATAAGCCGCAGGCCCGGCAATTTCATAACCCAAAGTTTCAAAGTAAGGCGATTTATTATTTTGTTCTAGTTGTTTTAATGCCGCTAAAGCCAGAACTACCGAAGCATTAAAAGAATATTTTTTATTTTTTAACAGTTTTGCCTGTTTTTTGTGATTATTAAGATATTTTTGAATGGGGCTAATATACAAAAAAGCATTTATACCTGCGGACGCGGCCTGCTTATAATCCGAATAAGGATTATCGCCTATATGCAGCATTTGAGACGGACTTATTTTTTCTTTATTTAAAATATGCCTATAAAGCTCGGACGTGGCTTTTAATTTGCGCGTCCGGCTTGAGACATATAGTCTTTTATATCCAGATACTCCCCGCGCGGCTAAAACAGTTTCTAAGAACTCTTTTGATAAATACATATCCGAAATTATAAAAATTTCTTTTTTCTGTTCTTTTGCATAATTGAAAAGTTCAAAAATTTCCGGATTTATTTGTAAAACCCGCGCTTCCAAATCCAGTTCTTTTTGTTTCATTGTTTTATCAGCGTCGGAGAGATTATCGTATATTTCATCTAAATTAATGTCTTGCCCGCGCGGCTTGAAGCGGCGCGCAAGGTCTTCCGCATAAACGCGTCTTTTAGCAAAACCGCAGTTTCGCTCCAGCTTTTCCAAATGCGTAAATAAATCTTCAGGATTAGTATAAGGACGCAGAAGCAGAGTGTCAAAAATATCAAAAGATATGGTTTTGTAGGTATTAATAAGCTCTTTTTTATAAGGCAGCATATAGTTTTAAAATAATATTATTTGTAAATTTCCCGTATTTAAATACGCTGGTAATAGCGAATTTTTTGATATAATTAAATTATAACAAAAGTACCGAAAATATTAAATATAAAATAAATAAAACCCGATATGACGCCGAAAATATCCGTGATTATCCCCATTTATAATGTTGAACCTTATTTGAAAAAATGTATGGACAGCATTGTAAATCAAACATTGAAAGATATAGAAATTATTTGTGTTAATGACGGTTCAACGGATAAATCCAGCGACATTTTATCTCAATATATAAATACCCCCCCCCCATATTAAACTCATAAATCAAACTAATACAGGTCTTGCTTGTGCAAGAAACGAGGGGATGAAGCATGCGACGGGAGAATATATAAGTTTTATTGACAGCGACGATTGGATAAGCTTTAATTTTTATAAACATTTGTACGACTTAGCTCTAAAATATGACGCTGATATTTCGGGCAGCGATGTTGTTTCTTGGTATTCTCCGCATAAAATAAAAGAAAGTTGGTCATCGTATTGGACATATAAATCCAAAAAAACAATAATAACCGATATAGAGGATAAGAAAAATTTGATTTTTGCCTGTTCCTGTTGGTATAAAATTTACCGCCGGAAATTCATTGAAGCAAACAATATAGTATTCCCGCCGCATAAATTTATTGAAGATTTTCCTTTCACTTTTGCAAGCACTATTATGGCAAATAAAATAGTTCTTGATTATCCCAATAATGAAGCTGTCTATTTCTATCGTCAGCGCGATACGTCAATAATGCACTCGGCAAAACATAACGCTGCCGTAGCGTTTGATGCCCTTGATAATCATAGGCTTTTATTTAAGATATTGGATACACTAAATATTTCTAAGAAGGATAAAAAACATTTTAGCCAAATAGCGGAAGTTTTCGCAATAGAAAATCTTTTTAATTGGCTTAATGTGCTGCCGAACGAAAATAAGGAAGAATTTTTTCAGAAATATAAGGATTTAATCGGCGGATTTGATATAAATAAAAATGTTTACGCCGGTATTTATGCAAAAATTATTTCAAAATTATTGGATATCAGCGTTTCCCATACCGATTTAATATTCGTTTTATTACGTGTCCCAATAAAAGCGTATGAAATTTGTAAACGCCGATTCTTGAAAATTAAAAAGTTTTGCTTTAACAAAGATATTGTTATTTAAAAAACATCTAAATTTTTTACAATTTTTTGACGCCGCTTTTAGCATATCGGTTATTTCATTATTAGCGCGGCAGTGCTAAAAACCCCGCCGTAAAGCGGGGTTTAAACTTATTAGTGGATTAACGCTTGGAGAATTAAAAGCATCTTCTTAATTTGGGGTAGCCCATTTTTCCTTTCTACATAAATAAATGAATTTTACGCGCTAACAACTAAAATAATTATCCATTGGATTTTTCATAATCCGCTAATAGCCTATTTAAAACTTTATTATTTAATTTTTTAAAGCGATATCGGTTTAAAAAACTAAAAATATTCCATAAAACCGGTGTTTTTTCTATCGCGAGTTTTAATTTAAAGAAAATTATCTTAATAAGATCAACATTTTGAACCGGCATAGGCGCGCCGCCCATATGCAGCCATTGCCCGTAAAATTTAGACCATTGCGGCATTGGGCAATTTGTCCAAAATTTATTTTTGCCCATAGCGTGCAGTATATGCGCCTGATAAGTTTTTACAAGCGCGCTGAAAGGATGCGCGTTATAATGTGTCGAAAGAACAGCCGGCCTTATGCGGAAATGTTGTAATGCCACGTTTATTATCGCCTGATCGGGAAAACGCAGAAGCGGGGCGTATTGCTGCGTGGCATTGTAGCACCAATCGGCAATTTCTTTGTAGTTGGATAAATTATCCGACAGCAACATAACGCCGGCGTTAAAATTACGTTTTCTCAGATTATAATTCCCGACTGGTTTTTTGAGGAAATTTAAAGCTACAAAATTCAAATCATGCGCCAAAGCTATGCCTTTTGTATTGCGCGAGAGAATATTAACTAATTCTTGTGTTATTAATATGTCAATATCAAGCCAAAGAATGTCAATATATTGTTGAAGCATATAAAAACATTCATAACGCGCGAGGGTAAGTTCCGTATATGTTTTTATTGTTTTTATTTTGTCAGAACCGAAAGGCAGTTGAAAATTTCTGAAATCTATTTTGCAAATTTTTTGCAGCGTCGTTTTATTTTTATCGTCTATATTCTGAGTATAAACGATAAAATCGGCCTGATGGAATAACCTTGGCGAATTTGTTTTAAGACTCAAGAGCGCAACCGCTAAGGCAAATGCAGAATAATTATCCGCTGCCAGAACAATTGCAAGATTTTTTTTAATATTCTCATTCATTTAAAAATTATAACAAAATTGACGAACGCGGGTCAGCCGATAATTAATAATTCTTGAAATACCATCATTTAAATTCGGTATAATACTATGTCCCACCCAGCTTAATCATTGTTTAAAACTATAAAGTGAAAAGTAAATTTGATAAATCGCAGTATAATAAATTTAAACGATACTGAAACAATTGTTTAATGAAGGAAAGGAAAACAGTTAATTAAGTCTATAAGCGGCTGCATTAGCAGACTGACTAACTAATTTGCCTCCAGATTCACACGCCTGCATATTTTGTTTAGACAGTTTATAGACCATACATATTAGAGTATAATACACTCATATAAGTGGCGTGCGTATGACGGCTTTGTAGATATTGGGTATGAGAAGCATTTAGTGTTAATCATAGTAAAGAGTATGTAACATAGGATAGAGAATTTGTTTAATCCAACTGTTTTTAAGGAATAACATAAGACATCAAACCACCCTGTAGATGTGAATCACGAGTTCCCTGCATCATATCTTCACAATATTTTTTTTCGCGGTCTCCGATGCCACATAATCCAAGGAACCCTGTTTTAGCACCATAAAGTCCAAGGAATACTGAATATTTAGAACTATAAGCAAATACGCCTTTTACTGGATGATGATTCCATCCGTCTTCAGTATTGAGTATGCCAAAACTAAAACCATTAACCTCTACTTTGTCGCTGTTGGTTACAACTGAGGACAGCATTGAAGGCACATCAGTTGATTCCCCCGAAAGACTTATATCAAGATCAGCAAGCAATGTAGGAAAGTTGCTTGACAGCTCGTATCTTCGTGCGGCTTGATACAGAGCGGACAAAGTTTGTTTGGCTTTTGTAAAACGGGTTCTTTCAACGGCTTTTTGATATTGCGGCAATGCAATGGTAGCAAGTATTCCGATGATGAGGACAACAACTAGAAGTTCAATTAATGTAAAACCTTTAATTCTTAGAGGAGAATGCGGGGGGGGGGGGGTATGTGTTAAATGAAGGGTGATATCTGAATTTTCCGCATTATTTCCAAATT
>JAIRMX010000164.1 GCA_031258375.1 Elusimicrobiota bacterium
GCTCAGGCTTTAAGGTATTTGGAGAAGGAGAATGGAAAGTAAGAAAACAAGGTACAGGGTAGAGGAGAACGCGGCGGAAAACGCATACAGCCGCAGAGCATGGGAGCAGAGATATTATACACAAAAGCGGGAGTACACGATAATACGCAGGCAGGAGCATTAATAGAGAAGGCGAAGGAAGCGGGAAAGATAGTTAGTATTATTGGAGACGGGGCATATGACGCAAATAGTAATTACATAATGGCAAAAGAACATGGAATAGAGTTTACAGCGCCGCCGCATAGGAATGCTGCTGAACATATAAACATGTATCACTATCATATATACGACAAGGGAAAGCGGGCGGAGCGCAACGCGGTAATACGCAGATGTGAAGAGATGGGAATAGAGGGATGGAAAAAAGAAGCAGGATATCACCGCAGGAGTATAGTGGAAAATAGCTTTTACCGATTAAAGAGGATATTTGGGAGTAATCTAAAATCTCGTAGAGAAGAGGGGCAGTATAGGGAACAGTGTATAAGGGCAAGTTTAATAAATAGATTTAACAAGCTGGGATTGCCAAAATACGCAGTTTAGAGAATAGTTGGAGGACTGTTATGGTTTGTGTTATGCTTTGGGCAGCTTCTTTACCTAATTGTCCAACAAGACCCCGCCAAAACACCTGTTTAGCGACGGGTAATATCGGAATTTCGAACATTAAATGCATGCGTTTATGCTTTTATATTTTTTGTGTTGAGGAGGCAGCAACGCATATTTATGCGCGGAAAGTTCTATTCTCTGTAACCTGATTGGTTTGCTCTTAGATAAGTTATAACACTAAAATACAGCACATTTTCTCTTTCTCAGTCGTAATATTTTGATATAATACAAGTATAAAACTAATTTGTCATCGTAACGATAATTTGTATGAAATCTATAAGAAAACAAGTGGCGGCTTGGGCGCGGACTTCATCGCCATGGGCAATACATTTTAACTCCGGCTCGTGCAACGGATGCGACATTGAAACTGTCGCTTCTTTAACGCCGCGTTTCGACGTTGAACGCTTTGGCGTTATGCTGCACGGAACGCCGCGCCACGCGGATATTCTTATTGTAACCGGCGCGATAAGCAAACAGCAGCAAGACAGATTGCTGCGAATATATAATCAAATGTCTAATCCTAAATTTGTGGTCGCAGTCGGCGCATGCGCGGCTGGCGGCGGCGTTTTGCAAGGCTGCTACGGAGTGCTGGGAGGGGTTGATAAACTTATACCTGTGGATTTATACGTTCCGGGCTGTCCGCCGCGTCCGGAAGCGCTTATTGACGGCATAGTGAAACTGCTGGGCGGCATTAAGGGGGGTAAATGACAAATCAATTTGAAACATTGCTTGAAGAAGTTATCGTTAAAGCTCCAAGACGAATATGGGCCAAACCAAAAGGCGCGCTTTATGACTGCGTTAAAAATCTTAAAGAAAAATATGATTTTAATCATTTATGCACTATAACCGGCCTTGAAAACGGAGAAAATTTTGAAATACTTTATCATATGGCGCAAGATAAAACGGGTAATCTTTTAACCGTTAAAGACCTTGTAAAAATAGAAAAACCGCAAACAAAAAGCATTATAGATTTATTTCCTTGCGCCGTATGGTACGAACGGGAAATGCTTGATCTGCTCGGAATTAAATTTGAAGGTTTGCCCGCCGGCAACCGTTACCCTCTGCCCGACGATTGGCCTGAAGGGGAACATCCTCTGCGCAAAAATTGGAAGCCGTCTCAGGCGGTTCAAAAGGAGGCCGAATAATTATGCCTAAAATAACGGTTCCTCTGGGTCCTCAGCACCCCGCCTTAAAAGAACCCGGCAATTTTATGCTTATCCTTGAAGGCGAAGAAATCGTGGACGCGACGCTTCGGCTGGGATACAATCACCGCGGAATAGAAACAGCGGCCGAGTCCCGCAATTTCGTGCAGGCTACGTATTTGATAGAACGCGTTTGCGGCATATGCTCCCACGCGCACGCAACGTGCTACGTCACTAACGTGGAGCATATCGCGGGGCTTGAAGTGCCTAAACGCGCTCAAGCCATACGCGTCGTCGTGGGCGAGCTTGAGCGCATACACAGTCATTTGCTATGGCTCGGCGTGGCTGCGCACGAAATAGGCTTTGACACTCTTTTTATGTATTCTTGGCGCGACCGCGAGCACGTAATGGACGCTTTGGAAACGATAAGCGGAAACCGCGTGCATTATTCCATGAATACTATCGGCGGCGTCAGACGCGACATATCAAAAGAAGATTTGGACGAAATATTAAAAAAGCTTTCCGTGCTTGAAGAACGCACGAAATATTACATAAAATTAGCTACGCAGGAACCTACTCTTCATGCCCGCACAAAGGGCGTGGGCATGCTTCCTACGAAGGAAGCTCTAAAACGAGACGCCTGCGGCCCGCTTGCACGCGCTTCGGCTATAGCGAGAGACGTGCGCAAAGACGATCCTTCTCTTGTTTATAATCAACTTGATTTTAAAGTGATAACCAGCGATTCATGCGACGTTTTTGGCCGTCTTTACGTAAGAGTATTTGAGATTTTGGAATCCGTAAAAATACTGCGTCAGGTATTGCCTTATTTGCCCGAGGGGCCTATTGCGGTAAAAACTCCGCCTAAAATACCTGCCGGAGAATGGGTTACCCGCTACGAAGCGCCCCGCGGGGAAGACGTGCATTATGTAAAATCCGACGGAGGGACTAATCCCGCGCGCGTTAAAGTGCGCGCGCCCACACTCGCAAATTTTGAATCCGTCGCGTATATGCTCAAAGGAGATCAGCTTGCAGACGCCCCTCTTATTATCGCCGCTATTGACCCTTGCTTCTCCTGCACCGACAGAGCGACGCTGGTTCGCGGCGGCTCGAGCAATGTGGAATTAATGAAAGATTTGCGGACGCGCGCAATAGAATATTATAAGAAAAAAGGGATAGATTTCAGCAAAGTGAGTTAATAATTTGTAAAATGGAAATATGAAAGAGAACGGTTGTTATATGTGAGCCTAAAAGACTCATGAAAATTTTATACTGTTTTTGGGAGTTCTGTAAAAACAGAACAAGCTTTTGAGAAATCAAAGGCGTAACGAGACTCCAAAAACAGCTCGTTATTAGGCGTAAAGTTTTGAGAATTGCAAACTCGGAACTTTGCGCCGAGCGTTTCCCGTCTGAAAGGACGGGAAACCACGGCTGTTATATTTTGGTTATCTCGTTAGCTTAAATATGACAGCCGTTTTTTTGTTGTAAAAAATTAAAAACGAAGAATAAAATTATGAAAAAGAAAAAAGGGTTCACTCTTATTGAATTGCTCGTAGTCGTGTTAATCCTCGGTATACTTGCCGCTATTGCAGTTGTGCAATATCAAAGAGTTGTTGCCAAAACACAAGTTATGGAATTAATTACCGCCGGCCAAGCTTTAAGAAAAGCTGTATTTCAATATCAGCTTATTCACGGGTAGTTCCCTTGCGCGGAAGCCCTTGCACAAGGCAATTATTATTACAAAGACTTCACTAATTTAGACATTGACTTACTGAACAGCGACGGAAAACCGAAAAATAATCATTTTTGGATGTCATTTTATAATTGCGATATGATATACGGGGGATTAAATAATAAATATCCGGAATTAAATATTTTTTTTCCCCTTACAAATAATCCAGGATATTTTGGCACACAGGGGCTTGGAGTATTTTGCAGAAGCTGGGCTTCAGCTTCTGCAAATCTTCAGCGCGGCGCAAAGATTTGCCGGGCTTTAGGCGGCGAACTTACGAAAACACAAGTAAAGACCGGCGATAATACTATTCTTATGTACCTCCTTCCTTTTTAAATCGTTCAATAATACTGAATACTGCCGAAATTAAAAAATTTCCAAGAAAATTAGCCTGAAAAATGTTATGTGATATTTCGGCTTGGTCCTTTCAGCAGGAATTTAAGGAACGAGCTAAAATCCAGTAAGAAAATTTATTTTTACGACAATGGGATTAGAAATGCCGTAATTGCAAATTTTGCCATTGCGGAAATGCGCAGCGATATAGGACTATGGAAGGATTCTTGATATAATATTGACGGTCTAAGTATCTTTATTTCTGTCGTTTGTAACAAACTCGTAAAGCTCTTCCTGTTTTTTAAGCATTTCTTTAATATCAAATTCCTGCAAGTCAACGAC
>JAIRMX010000206.1 GCA_031258375.1 Elusimicrobiota bacterium
ATACGTTTGACAATATCGGCAATATCACAAATCCCAAGAAAATTTCCGACTATCTCACGGCAAACTTCCGCAAGGTTTCAAACCATACAGTTGAAAAATATCTTAAAGCGTTGGGTGATAGTTTTATTCTATATCCTGTCAGCCGTTATGATTTAAAAGGGAAGAAGATTTTACAATCTAACAAAAAATATTATTGCATAGATATGAGTTTCCGTAATTTATTATCAAACTCCGCCATGACGGATTATGGTAAAGTTTTAGAAAATATTGTTTTCTTGGAGCTGCTCCGCCGTTATGAAAAAGTATGGATTGGCAAAAACAAAGATTATGAAATTGATTTCGTCGTCAAAAAGAACGACGGGGCTTTGGCATACTTTCAAGTTTCGTTAACCGTTAGAGACGATAGAACTTTAAAACGCGAACTGCGGGCATTTGATAATCTTGATAATTATGAAAAGTTCCTTATAACGATGGACACGGAAAGAAATAATCACAATGGAATAATTCAAGTAAACGCCATAGACTGGCTGCTAAACAAATAATACTCCGCGCCGCAAACACCACCATTCATTTTGGTGGCATCTGTGGCATTTTAAGTTTTGATTTTGAGGTTATTTTATAAAAAAGTCATTGCGGTGGGTTTTGCAAAATTAGTCGGGGCGGATTATGATAAGATTTTGAAAGAAGCTTCCGCAATTTTAGATAAAGACAAATCCAAAACCCGCGTAGACGGCTCCAAAAATCCTTACGGCGGCGGCAAAGCTTCGCAAAAAATTGCGGCCGAGATAAAAAAATTTTGGAAATAAAACCTGCTCATTTACTTTTACCCGCAAAAACCGCCGCCGCTTTAGGATAAATATTTGAATTGATAGTCAAAATTCTGGGTTCTCTAAAACAAACGGATTTATGACTTATAACGCTTTTCGCTTTTAACGTATTCTCAAAAATGCTAAAATAGACGTTGTGGAGAACATTCAAAGTGGATATTCTTTTTAAACTACGCGAAGAAAAATCAATAAAACTAAAGGGCGGCCTGTATCATCAAACGCAGGTCAAAATGTGCTATAACTCCAACCGTATAGAGGGCAGCCGGCTTTCTGAAGAACAGACGCGCTATATTTTTGAGACCAATACTTTAAACGTTCCGGCTGACGATGTCGCCAATGTTGACGATATTATTGAGGCCGTAAGCCATTTTAGTTGTTTTGATTATATGCTTGATATTGCCGAACAAAATTTGTCCGAAAGCATCATAAAAGAGTTTCACCGCGTTTTAAAAAGCAATACCTCCGACGCTAAAAGAGAATGGTTTAGAGTCGGGGATTATAAAGCCAAACCTAATATGGTTGGCGATGTGCAAACTACGGCGCCCGCTCAAGTAGCGGCGGAAATCTCCTCTTTGCTTGCCGCTTACAACGGAAAACGGCAAATTTCTTTTGAAGATATTATCTGGTTTCATTATCAATTTGAAAAAATACACCCCTTTCAGGACGGCAACGGCAGAGTTGGCAGAATGATAATGTTTAAAGAATGCCTCAAGCATGGAGTTGTGCCTTTTATTATTGAGGAAACTCACAAGCTGTTTTACTACAGAGGTCTAAAAGAGTATGCGGTTTTGCCGGGGTATCTTTTGGATACCTGCCGCTGCGCGCAAGATAATTATGAAAAGCTTATTAAATATTTTGATGAGAAACTATCGTTGAAACACGAATAATCCTGAAATATCCGTCATAATTTCCGTATATAATTATGTAATTCTATAACTTGATTCATAAATTGCATAAAATATAACGGAATATCAAGATAAGTCCTAAAATTACGTCCGGGATTTGAAAATAAACCTTCAATCCAATTGTCCCTGTTAACGGTTGATATTTCAGCGTCGGGATATATCGCAGCAATATAGCTTTGCGTTTTGCCCTGATTAGTTTTTTCTCAATCTTAAATGTCTCATATCTATTGATAGTATTGATTAATCCGTATACATTTGTTAATATATGTATACGGATTAGCAAAAAATCATGAAACAAATCAAAGGATATATAACCACAAAAGAACTTGCAAAGCGAGGTTATTCTTATAAAGATATACAAACGCTTTGTAGCAGCGGAAAACTGATAAGACTGAAACAAGGTCTTTATAGAAATGCCGCTATGTTCGGACAAAATCAAGGTTTTATTGATATTTCCGTTGTCGCGCCAAATGCGGTAATAACGGGGCTTTCCGCGCTGTCTTTTTATAATCTTACCACTTCTATGCCGAGTAAAATAACGATTGCCGTACTCCGCGGGTCGCGGTTGCCGGCGATTGATTATCCGCCCGTTGAAATCAAAACTTCTTCCGCTCAATTTTTTGAAATCGGGATAAATACCGTTAAAGAGGGCAAATACTCGTTTAAAATTTACAGTATTGAGCGTGCCGTTTGCGAGGCGTTCAGGCAAATCAATAAAACGGGGGCAGATGTAGCAAAAGAAAGTCTTGGCGAATATCTTAAACGCAAGGATAAAGATATAAACAAACTTGCGGAAATCGCCGAACGCTGCAAAGTAAAAAACAAAATTATGCCTTGGGTAATGGCAATGTTATGAAAAGCAAAAAGATAACAAATATATCCGCTTCCGTTAAGGCGAAATTACTGAATGTTTCCGCTTAAAAGGCGGGTTTCTTTTGACAAGCATTTATGTTCCGGCCACAAGACCCACCGTTGATATTGATTTTTTGGCGCAAAAGATAAAAAATGATGATGAAAATATTTGCGGTATATTTAAAGAAGTTATCTCTATCGGTTGCGAAGACGGGATAATATTTGACGTAAATTCTATCAAGACTGAAACCATAAAAAAAGAAGCGGATTATAACGGCATTAGAGTGAAGATAAGGGGAAATTTGGGGCAGGCGACACAAATCTTACAGGCGGATTTGGGGGTTTAACGACGTAATTTTTCCGAGAAAAAGAACAATATCCTTCCCGTCAATACTGGATAAAGAAACCTTAACGCTTAGAGGCTATCCGTTGGAAACCGTTGTTTCAGACAAATTTGAGACTATGGTTAAATTGGGCGTTTTTAACAGCCGTATGAAAGATTTTTATGACGTATATATCATATTAAAAGGAAGCAATTTAGATAAGGAAACATTAAAAACGGCGATAGCAAAAACTTTTGAAAATAGGAAAACCATTTTATCAAAGCCGGTTGTTGTTTTTGAAGAAAAATTTTATAAGGATGCTAATAGGCAGATACAATGGGCGGCTTTCTTAAGAAAAAGCGCGATTACAAACATTAAGATGACTTTTGAAGAAATAGTTTTGGAGATTAAAAAAATTCTTGGACCGCTAGTTTAAAAATGAAGACTAAATATAACGGTATTTTGCGCAAAATATCAACAATAAAGCGGCAATAAAATGAAAATATGGGATATGCGCCGGTTGTGCATACTGTTTTGAATACGAAAAAGCTGGAAAATCTCGGCTGGTGCGCAAAAGTTGATTTACAAGAAATGTTTTTCCGTCTTTTTAAAAGTTTCACATTCCAAAAAAAACCGCCGCCGCTTCCGCTAAAAATATCTTGACTCTTTTGCTGAAAAATAATATACTTGTTGTATTGTAATAAGTGTCGTGTTTTTGCATAAAAAACGGGTAATGATTATGTATAGGAAAAAGAGTTTAATTTCCAAAATGTATAAAAAAATTCAAAGGTCAAAAGATTTGGCTTTTGTGTTGGTGGATTTTTATAAATTCAGCAAAGATTCCGACCAGATTATCCGTGCGCTTCGCAAACTTGTTAAAGACAAAGTTTTAATAAAAATAGGCAAAGGCGCGTATGCAAAAGCAAAACATTCCGAGCTAACGGATAATTATATGCCGGCAGGCGGGCTTTTAAATTCCGGCAGGCAGGTTTTGGGAAAATTTGGCATAAAAACGTTTCCGTCTTCTTACGATATTGCCTACAACAGCGGCCAAAGCATGCAAATACCAACCGGCAGAGTAATAGGCGTTAACCGCAGAGTAAGCCGCGTTATAACTTTTAACGGGGTTAGTTTAAAATATGAAAAAATTTAACAAGCCGGATATAAAAATCATTGAGCAGTTGGCGCAGGAACTCGCGATAGAACCTTCTTTTATAGAAAAAGACTGGTATGCCACGCGAGTTTTAGAAGTCCTAAAATACTTAAGCGATAAAGATGAAAAGCAAATATCTTTTGCTTTGACTTTGAAAAATTTCAAACATATATCGAAGAGTTTATTGTAACGGCCGTGTTGCGCGGATTATGATAAAATTTTGAAAGAAACTTCCAATATTTTGGCGAAAGATAAATCCAAAACCCGCGTGGACGGCTCCAAAAATCCTTACGGCGGCGGTAATGCAAACAAAAGAATTTTAGAACAAATTAAATCGTTTTTTGCGAAATAATTAATATCGTACATAAAATCATTTTAAAATCCCTTCCCCGCGCCCGTCGCGCATACCATACCGGTAAAACTCCTGTATTGCAACAAAATGGACATGCTCTATCACAATAACTGCAAACAATATCTATAATATTCCTAATATTCCGCGTCTTATCTTACAATATTCACTTGCAAAAAGTGTAGTTAGAATACAATATTTGCTTGCAAAAAGTGTTAAAATATAATATATTATTTTTATAAAAGAGAATGAAATATGTATAGAAAAGCTATAGAAGATTTGAAGAAATGGAAAGATAACGGTCAGAAAAAACCGCTTATGGTTTTTGGCGCGCGGCAGGTTGGGAAAACTTGGCTGCTTAAAGAGTTTGGCAAAACAGAATATAAGCAAGTTGCATATATAATGATGTCGGATAATTCTCGTATGAGAAATTTATTTCAAGATAATTCCGACGCCAAAAACATTATCGCCGGATTGGAAGCTGAGGCAGGATTTGCTTTTGCTCCAAATGAAACGCTGATTATTCTTGACGAAGTTCAAGAGGTCCCAAAAGCAATTTCGGCATTAAAATACCTTTACGAGCAAACTCCCCAGTATCATATTGCGGCGGCAGGTTCTCTGCTGGGAGTAACAATTAACGATAAAATCTCTTTCCCTGTAGGAAAAATCAATTCTTTTTACTTATATCCGTTGGATTTTGAAGAATTCTTAATGGCTGTTAAATCTGCCAAATATGCCCAAACGCTAAACGAAAAAAACGAAGCGAACAGGGCGGCGTTTCACGACGGATTAAACGAGTTGTTAAAGCAGTATTTTATCGTTGGCGGTATGCCGGAAGCGGTTAAAAATTTTGCCGAAAATAAAAATTATTTTGAAATAAGAGAAATTCAAAAACAAATAATTTCCGACTACGAACATGATTTTGGAAAGCACGCCGCAGCAAATATGGTCCCAAGAATTCAAATGGTTTTTGATTCCATACCGTCGCAGCTTGCCAAAGAGAATAAAAAGTTCTTATACGGCGTGTTG
>JAIRMX010000024.1 GCA_031258375.1 Elusimicrobiota bacterium
AGTGGTCGCCTGAGTAAAGCCTGCCGGAAGCGCCATCCATTTGCCGCGGTTTTCCATAGTAAAAGAAGCGGCGCTCTGTCCGGCGCCTTTATATAACCTGTCTTGCGCAAGACCATGTATATGCGGGACCGGATTCTGCAAAGGCGCGGCGTCAAGGTTGTCCGGCCGAGCTTGGTCGGGATCGTATTTATCGGAATTTTTCAAAGACAATATCTTTTCTATAAGCAAACTTTCGGAATCTGAGCGAACGTTTGAATTATTTTGCCGCGGCTTGCCGGCATGGCCGGACGCGGCCTCTTTAGCAAGGACGCTCTTGTCGTACAAAGTTTCTTTTATTACAAGTCCGCATATTGCCGATATCAGAATTATGAGCAGTAAATTTAATCTGATCGTAGTATCCATTTTTAATATTTCCTAAAAAGCGATAATTTCCTCAGCTTATCTTCCGAGGGCAGTTTGTAAACAAAAGACGGTTCTTCTTTAACGCCGCCGCGTTTGACGGCATTTGCATCAAATAAAGCCTCGACTGCTTGATACGCTATAAAAAGACCGCCTTTCTTCAAATCTTTAGCGCATATTTCTAAAACGTTTTCCAGTTTGCCCATTGCCCGTTCCACAGTAAAATCGAAAGAAGGATTTGCTAAACCGCAGTCAGCGCGCATATTTAAAACTTTAACATTTTTTAAGCCCGCCTTGTATATTATCCATTCAAGAAACATGCAGCGTTTGCTCAAACTTTCAATAAGAGACACCCGCGCGGCTGGTAAAACTGCGGCAATGGCAAAACCAATATATCCGGCTCCGGCGCCGTAATCGGCCGCAAAAATTTCTTTATCTCCGCCCGAGCGCGCAATTAAAGCCGCAGAGACAAGCCCGTCGCAGATATGTCTGTCCCAAATTTCCTGCTTACCGCGCGCGCTTGTGAGATTTAAACTATCCTTTTTTTCCCACAGCAAATCAAGATATTTCTGCAAAAAATCAAAGCCTGCTTCGGACAAATCAAGACCGATACTTTTTATAAAATCAGCTCTATAATTCATAAAATTTGATTTAACTTTCCACATAAATTTTATCAAATTTTAAAGTGGAACAAATATCGCTCAAAAAACCGCTTTGGAATTTTCGAGATAACTCCAGTCAATTTATAAAAGTTGCCGTTAATTAACTCTACAAAAACATAGCCGTGTACAAAGGCCTATATTCTATCTTACCGGAAGAAATCGTATTTTTTGAAGATAAATTAATTACTTTTTGCACCCCATAATTATTTATAATACTTTTTGAAGATTTAGATTTTGTATTGTCCGAAGATTTGACTTTAACGGCAACGGCTTGTTTATCAAGCCTGATGAAAAAATCAATTTCTATTGTAAAAGCTGTCTTGTAATTTTTCTTTTAAGCATAAATACCTCGTTTTTATAGGATTACTTATGTAACCTTTAACATAAAATAAGGCCGAAATCAAATTTTATGCATATTTTTAGTGCGAATAATAGTACTATTTTGCATATTTTTCCTATGAATAATATGCAATAATTGCGATTTTTGCAGAAATACTATTTGCTTTTGCGGAATTTTTCTATGTTTACGGCTATAAGTTGAATATCCGCGGGCGTCATACCGGGAATACGGCTTGCTTCGCCCAAAGTTGAAGGCTTTATTTTTTCAAGTTTTTGGCGCGATTCTATCAAGATACCCTTAACTTCCCACGGCTTAAAACCCGACGGCATTACTATTTTATCCGCATTTGCAAGCGCGCGCGCGTCTTTTACATTGCGCTCAAGATATCCCGCGTATTTATTGCGAATTTTAGCCGTGTTTTGCGCGGCTTTTAACGACCAAGGCGCAAGTTTATTTTCGTCAATTTCCGCATCGGGATTTTTTATCAAATCCTCAACGGCAGCCTTATAATTTTCAAAACTTCTTTCATATTCACGCGATAAAATCCCGTATTCAAAAGCATAATCGGTCAGGCGTAAATCGGCGTTATCTGCGCGCAGCATTATGCGGTATTCCGCGCGCGAAGTAAACATGCGATAAGGCTCGCTTACGCCTTTGGTAATTAAGTCGTCTATCATTACGCCGATATACGCCTCGTCGCGGCGCAAAATAAAAGGCGCCATAGCGCGCAATTTTAAAACCGCGTTAATGCCGGCCATAATGCCTTGTCCCGCCGCCTCTTCATAACCGGTGGTACCGTTAATCTGCCCCGCGAAAAATAAACCGCCGATAGTTTTTACCTCAAGAGAAGAATTAAGAGCCAACGGGTCGCAGTAATCGTATTCTATCGCGTATCCCGGGCGCAAAATTTGAGCGTTTTCCAAACCCGGCACGGATTTCAAAAGTTTATACTGCACGTACTCCGGCATACTTGTTGAAAAGCCCTGTACATAATATTCCTGCGTATTAAGACCTTCGGGTTCTAAAAAAAGAGGATGGTTTTTATTATCCGGGAATTTCACGGCTTTATCCTCTATGGACGGGCAATAACGCGGGCCTGCGGCCGTAATATTGCCGCCGTAAAGCGCGGATTCTTTGGAGTGTTCTTCCAAAACTTTTGCGGTTTGCTCGGTGGTTCTGCCTATATAACATTGTAAAAAATCTTTTTTTACCGGCTTGTTAAAAACCGACATCGGGATATAAGGATCGTCGGAAGGCTGCGGCGTAAATTTAGTAAAGTCGACCGTTCTGCCGTTAATTCTCATCGGGGTGCCCGTTTTAAGCCTGCGCGTTTCTATTGCCAAATCGCGCAGAGAGGAGCTTAAGAAATCGCTCGGCTTATCGCCGTAACGCCCGCCGCCCGACATAAATTTGCCGATATGTATTACGCCGCTCATAAAAGTGCCCGGCGTTAAAATAACCGCGCGCGCTTTGTAGCGCGTTTGCCTGACGGTATCAACGCCGCGTATTTTCCCGCCGCTGACGAGAATATTTTTTACCTCGTCTTGTATCAAATGTAAATTATCCTGCGATTCCAAATAATTTTTATACGCGAACTGATAAACTTTTTTATCGCATTGCGCGCGGGGAGACCAAACAGCCTCGCCCTTTCCGGTA
>JAIRMX010000066.1 GCA_031258375.1 Elusimicrobiota bacterium
AAAACTCATCCGGATATTATAATCGCAAGCTGGCATTTGCAGGCGTCTCTTTTAAAACCGCCCGATAATGACGTTGAGAAACAGCAAAATATAAGAGTTGAAACCATACGTTATTTGACTAACGCAAGCCAACAGAAGCCCGTTTTTGCCAAATGGAAAATTTATATAGTGGATAATGCCCAAACGCTTACGGCAAGCGCGGCAAACGCTATGCTTAAATTTATAGAGGAACCTCCGCCTAATACGATTTGGATTTTGATTTCTTCGAAGAAAGAATCTATGCTCGGCACAATTAAGTCCCGTTGTCAAACCGTAAATTTCATGCCGCTTTCCAAAGATATAATAAAAAATATTTTGCAAAATGACGGCATAGAAGCCGCCATTGCCGAGCGCGCGGCCGAATATTCGCAGGGCTCTACCGTAAAAGCGCGCTTAATCGCGCAAACATTGGCGGAATTTTCTTCCTTACCCCGAGGAGCGGTTTTTGCGCCGGGCGCGGCCATGAATTTGTCAAACGTTTTGTCTAAAGCGCGTTTACAAGCGGCTTGCATACTTGATATGCTTGCCGTAAATGCTCATAAAAGTTGGACGGTTTCTTTATCGGAGGAACGGGAGGAATTTGAAAACTTGCTTAGAAAACTTGTATTTTATAAACGCGCGATAAACCGCAATACTTCTCCTTCGCTTGTGGTTGAAGCCGCTATTATGGCCGCTGAAAACGCGGGATGTTCTTTCTTAAATTAATCGTTTGTTTTTCTCTTAAATTTTTTGTCCGTTTTTTAAATAACTTACTCGACGAACCCTTACGTTGCAAATTGCAAAACGTCAAAGTGAAAAAGACGTAATACAAAGCAAAATAGACGGCCTGCAAGAAGGATTAAGGGCGGATAAATTAAAGGCTTGCGTAAAATAACGCAAGGCTCTTTGTTTTGTTTATAATCTTATCCTTATTCTTTTGTCTGGTTTTTTCGGAAACCGTCTCTTTTAAAACTTTGCCGAGATTAATGGCCGTGTCGCTCACTTTTGCATACCCAAAATCCCTGCCCATTCTGTCTTCCGCGTTCGTTGCTTTTATCATATTTTTTATCGTGCTTACAAACTCGCGGATCTGCTCCGTCGTCATCCTGTTCAAATCCCACGTAAACTTAAATCTTCCCTCGTCCAGCAAATCCGTTATATAAATCTCAAGGTCGCCGTTTTGAGCCTCCAGTCTGTCTCGCCATTGATAAATGCTTTCGCGCTTTGCGGCCGCTTGATATCCCCTGCGCGTTATCCCAAGCCTGCTCAAAACGTACCCGATTTGATTAAGCGCGCTTTGATTTTTAAATCTCTCTTTATCCCGCGCGGCCACGTTGTAAATATACGCCGTATCCTTTTCATACTGCTTTTTGATTCTAATGCTCTCGCGCCCCATCGCCGCGTTTAATATCGCCGCGTTCTTATATTCGTGCGCTTTGGCAAAATCTTTCCTCTTATACGCCAGCGCCGCGCGCTTATTAAAGTTGCTCATCCGCGTCCAGTATGCCGTGCCGCGTCCTGCCTGTCTTGCCGGCATTTTGCTCAGCATTTCTTTGGCTAGTTTTTTTGCCAGCTGCGCCAATGCCCGCGCCGCTTCCATATTAAAATTGATTTTCTTCCCCGCGTTGTCTATAACGTGCAGTTCCGCCGACATTGCCTCAAGATACGCGTCGTCCCCCGCAAGCTCCAAATTCTCTTCCATCTCGGCGTTCTTTATCCTTTCGGCCTCCCACTCTTCCATGTGCTTTTGTGTAAGCCTGTCCAGCGCGCCGTATAACGTCGGCGATATTCTAACCCACAGCATAAGCTCGTCAATGCCGTCAAAGCCGTGCGCCTTTGCCGTCAGCTCGACCTGCGCGTACTCTTGCGCGGCCAGCTTACCCTCTTCGTATTTGCGCTGCACGTCTTTGGCCTTCTCGCCCGTGAAATCCTCTATTGCCTGCGCCGCCATATACCCGCGTTCTTTCTTTAACTCCTCCAGCGTCTTTTCTTCAAACGCCGCTTCCTCGTCAAAATATTCTTGGTTCCTCGCGTCTTCCTGCGCCTCCAGTTTCTTGCCAAATAACTTCTGCGCTGCCATGCGCCGCGCTTTTTCCCACGCCGTTGCTATAAACTCCGCCGCTTTCTTTTCTTCTTCCGTGCGCCCCTCTATCTCTATTTGCGGCGCAAGCTCCTCGTTCATCTGCTCTATTTCCGCTTCGCTCGCGAGCATCGCGGCAAAATAATTCCTCACTTCTTTTGGCAGTTCCAGCCCCAGCTTGGCCTTTATCTCCCCGTATATTCTCAACATCCATTTCTTCAGCGCGTCAAACGCTTTCTTCAGCTGCGCGCTGGGCGCTTCGCCGACTGCCAAATATGCTTCAAATGCGTCTGCAAACTTCTCTTGCTGCTCGCTTGTAAGCTCTTTTTGTCCGTCTTCTATTGCCAAATATTGTTTTATCGGCTCAAAGTCTTTTACGTAAGCCTCGTTCGCCCGTCCGCTCAAAATATAATCCCACCGCTCTTTTAAAAAGTAATGGCTGAACTCGTGCAGCATTGTGCTTGCGTCGCTGTCCGGCGTTATGTAAATAGTATTTGTCGCGGGGTCGTATGCCCCTCGTTTGCCTTGCAATAATACGTTTACTTTCTCCCCTATCCAATCCGCCGCGCGCTTTAATAACCCCTTGCTTTTTTTTTGCTTATAGGCCTTGACATTCTGCAAAATTTCATTTATACTATTATTGAAGTCCGCAATCGGGGTTGGTGACACTGCCTTTTCGGCATTCTCAACCGTTGCCCTGCGGGCTTCTTTATTTTGCATCTTTTCAATATCTACCGCTTCTACGCTGTAAATTTTGTTTTTTGTATTTTTGTCGGCATATTCTTTAAGCGTTATTTTCACGGGGTAATATTCGTCGGCGTATTCCATAACCGCGCCTAGTCTGTGAATATTCTTAATAGCGGGGTTTTCATTTTTATCGGCGTGTATTATGTCGAATAAAGCGTTTTCAAACAAAACGTCGATATTTGCCAAAGCCTGCGCGTGTAGTTCCGGTGAGATTGATTTTTTGACCGCGCTTGCGCTGTTCATTTTATCAATGCCCGCATTGGAAATATTACCGGTAATATTTAACAATTCATTATGCGGGTTTTTGTTTGCCTGCGCTTTGGCAATGCTTTCAGCCTCGGAAGTTGTTTTTGCCGTCCTCGGCATTTTCGCCTTCCGTCTTATATCCTCATAACTTACATTGTTCTTTGCGCCCTGAAAATAAATATTCGCATTATCCTCTATCCAGTCCGCCGCTCTTTTAAATAACCCCTTGCTTTTTCCTATTTTTTCCGCTATACTATTATTAGGACTTGAAACGGGGGTGCGCTTGTTTTTAAGTGTATCTAATATACTTTCAAGTCCCTTTTTATTTATAAGCTCGGTTGTATAAATCCTGTTTCCATGCTCCACGCTTTCTTTTATCAGCATGTAAGAATAGTTTGTATCCTCTCCCAATTTTACGGGCGCGACAAATCTTCTGATAGACTTTATGTTTATATCATTGTTTTTGTCCGCGCCTTCTTCCAGCAAAATGGCGTTTTCAAAAGATTCGTTTATTCTGCTCGCCGCTTCAAAATGCTGCTCTTTTGTAAATCCGTTTTCAATGCTTTTGCTTACTGATTTTGCGCTTACAAGCTTGCTTTTTTGTTTTGAGTTTATCTGCGCCGCTATGCCTGTGCTTTTGTTTATTATATCTTTGCCCGCCAAAGCGCTTAGAGCCGCTTGCGCCTCTTCCTGTTTTATTCCCTCTTTAGATATTATGATTGCCGGCAAATTGTCTATTTTATTGCTTGTTTCCTTAAAATAAATATTCGCATTATCCTCTATCCAATCGCCCGCGCGCTTTAATAAACCCTTGCCTTTTTCCCCTTTTTCAGGTATACTATTAATGTCCCCGTTAGAGGGCGTGTAAAAAGCGTCGGTACTCGCGGGGATAATTTTATGCCCTCTGTAATTAAGAGCGCTTTTCCCATCTAGGACATTAGCATAAAACTCTACTCCCAAAATAACTTCCTTACCCGTCTTTTTGTCTTTCAGTTGTATTGCCGTCAAAAATACGTCTTGCGCGGGTTTTTTTATCGTGCCGTCTTCATTATATTGTATTTTGCGCGTTCCTTTGTATTTTGCACCCTCAAATATTTCTTTAAACTCTGCAAAAACTTCTTTATGTCCCTCTCTGCGCTTATGCTTTAAAGAGTTGCGTATTCCGCTTTTGCTAATTTCTACTTGTTGTCCCGTTTCTCTTATATTTATCGTGCCGATATTTTCTAAAATATCCGCCACCCAATTCCTAAAATCCTTAACATTATCAAATTCTTTTATTTGTTTTGTAATTTTGAAGGGCTGGATGTTGTTCAAATCCTTAGATATCTTCGGCCCCCCTTCTCTTTCTTCCAAGTGTTCTGCTTCGCCCTCTTGAAAATATATATTCGGGTCATCCGCGTCAAACGTCCCCCTGTTGTCCACGCTCTTTATTTGGTTTGAAGAGAACACCGCATAATTGTCCGCCGCGCCTTCTATATCATGGTAGGCTGCGTCTTTTATGTTTTTCATGATTATCCCGTCATGTTTGCCTTCGGCCTTTATTTCTCTGGCGAGAACTTCCGGCCTTAGCGTTCTTTTGCCTATTTTTGCCGCGCTTTCTCCGGCAAAATCAACTACATAGGGATTTTCAATTTTTAAATATGCCGCCGTTATATAGTCCTCCGCCGAATAAGACTCGGCGGCCTCAAGATTGTTTGTAAAGAAAAAAACGTCTTTCAAATTAACTCTTTTTCTTTCGCCCTTGCTGTTGTCAAATATTTCTATTCTTTGCACATCCTGCCCATGATACACCACCAGCGGCCGTCCTTCTGCGCCCACAACCTTGCTGTCCCCGAACCATTTCTTAAACGCTTCCGTCTGCGTTATGTCCGCCGCGCGCTTAAATAATCCCTTGCTTTTTTCCCCTTTCTGTGCTATATTATTAATAACGGCGGCAACCAAATCTTGACGACTAAACGTAGGCTTGATTTGCGTAGAATCAGATGGAGTACTAACCTCCCCTTTTTCGCCCGCCGTTTTATTATTTATTTCAAAGCCGGTTAAAAGCCATGTTTTGCGCTGTCCATTCTCGTCTAACGAAAGCACCGCGTCATAGCCGTCTTTAACAATATGCAGGGTTTTATTTCCCTCGACAAACCTGTCTATTTCCCCGTTAATTACGGCGTCAATAACTTTTGAAAGGGTATCAAGCCCGTGTCTTTGCGCGATATGGTAAAGCCCTTTTTTCTCGTCGCCGTATATAAAGGCGATATCGTTTGAGCCGCCGTATTGCGCGATGTCGTCTCTTAAATCTTTTATCGTCGCTTCCGACGATCCTGCGGCAATATCGCTAAACGCTTTTAGTACTTCCCGCGTCCTGTCTTTATTATTTTTGCTCTGGAAAAATATATTCGGATTATTCGGGTCAAACGTCCCTCTGTTGTCCACGCTCTTTATCTGTTCGGCATGAAAGGCTATATATTCGGGGATACGGCCGTCCTCCTCAATCATAATCCCGTCATACCCGTCTTTTATAAGCTC
>JAIRMX010000087.1 GCA_031258375.1 Elusimicrobiota bacterium
GCAATGGTCCAGCGCTACCACCGATTTAAATTCAAATGCCGTATACATAATGGAAAACTATTCTTTTAAGGGCAATTTTGTGCACGAGCTTTCGCACATTTATTACGACGGATTTTTTAAGCCGACGCTATCGCCGCTCTGGATGAGCGAAGGTTTTGCCGTTAAAATGCAAACCGCCGTGCAGACGGAACGGGAAAACAGCTGGCTTTTGAGGGAAAAGGAAGCGTTCAAAAATGGCAATTATATAACTTTTAACGAGTTTTTAAATGCGCAGAATTTAAGCAATTACAGCAGGAAAGACGCGACTACATGGTATGCGCAGGCTTACAGCGTCATTGATTATCTTTTGCAAAATAAAACGCGCGACGAGTTTTATCAATTTTCTAAAAATATAAAAGAAGGCATGTCTCTTGCCAAAGCCATGTACAGAGCTTATGGAATGCCTTTCAATACGACTAAAGCCCTTGAATATGCGTGGCAGGCGGATTTGCAGAAAGATATGTATAAGCAGCCTCAGGGGGATAAGTGAGCGTTTGGCGGCATGAGCCGATTCTGGCCGAGAGGATTGCCGATGAATTATTGTTAAATAACGACGGCGTTTATCTTGACGCTACTTTAGGTCTCGGAGGACACAGCGGTTTTTTTCTGAAAAGATTGTCCGCCGCCGCGCGCGTTATCGGGCTTGATAAAGATGTTTCGGCCGTTAATATGGCTTTGAAAAATATTTCCGACGCAAGATTAACCGCTTTCGTTTGTAGTTATCTTGAAGCTCCTAAAATTATGGAACGTTTAAATATATCCAGTTTTGATGGAGCCGTTTTTGATTTAGGTTTGAGTTCTTATCAGCTTGACGACGCTTCACGCGGTTTTAGTTTTCTGCGCGAAGGTCCGCTTGATATGCGTTTTAATAATAATGAAGGCATAAGCGCGGCGGATATAATTAACGAATGGCCTGCCGATAAAATTGAAGAAATTTTGCTCAAATACGGCGAGGAGCTTTATGCGAATAAAATCGCGCTCGCCGTTTACGGCGCGCGCCGCGCCCGCAAAATAAAAACGACGCGTCAGCTTGCTGAAATTATAGAGAAAATTTGCCCGCATGCGGGCAAAATTCATCCGTCCACAAAAACTTTTCAGGCGTTGAGAATAGCCGTAAACAATGAACTTGCCGAAGTCGAACTTTTGGCTCGAATGCTGCCGAAAATACTTTTGCCAAAAGCTCGGGCTGCCGTTTTAACTTTTCACTCGCTGGAAGACAGGATAATAAAACGCGCTTTCAAAGAACTTGTTTCCTCCGACGATTGGCGGCTTGTGAATAAAAAAGTCATAGAGCCGAGCAGAGAGGAAATAATCTCAAACCACCGCGCCAGAAGCGCCAAACTCAGAATTATAGAACGTAAAATATGATATGCTTTGTTCGATATTGTTGCATAGGCGATTTTTGCTTTATCAACTGAAGTGGTAATTAAAGCTAAAATTCATTATAATAAATTTTTAAAATACAGAGAAATAGATAATGTATAAAATTCAGAAGTTCAACGTAACGGCTAATAAATATCCCTAAGGATTTTTTGTTTTAAAAAAATCTTTTAAATCTTTTCTAAAAAATTACGCAGTCACAAAGCTAATCGGAAATTAATTTATGGACATACAGATACTCTTTTCCTGAAAGAGCTATAAATGTAAGTCTCTATATTACTTTAAATTGAATATCGTTATAATATAAAATATTTGCCTATTATGTTAATTTGATTTAATAGGCGGCAGTGCTAAATAGCATACATAGAACGCATTAATTTTCTTGGTTTTTAAATACGAGCATAATCTTAAACCTCAGGATTTGTTGTCTTAATGTATGCTATTTTAGCACTGCCCTATCTTGCGTTGAATTGTCTTTTTTTATTCAATAATGATAAAATTATAATAATATTGTAATAAATTAATAAATTTGCAATATATATAGAAATTATTATTCTTGGATATTTATGAGCAGGGGTATAAATAAGTCGAATTTATATTAAGTTTGACTTGCTAAAAATAAATTTTGCGGAAGAAGATAATTATGAAAATATTAAAAGACGGATCTATGGCTTTTTACCGCTCAAGATGGCGATATTTTTTTAGCACTACCGCGCTCGTTGTATGTGGTCTTTTTATCTATTTTCTTTTAATTAAGGAAGGAGTGTCGGATACTAGGACTTTCGCGCTGTATTTTGTCTTTTGCAATATAATATTTTCATTTGCCGTCTTCTATTTTATACATTTTCTCGGGATAAAACATTATTTAAAACTTAACGACGATTATATAGAAATTAAATCTCTTCCTCCAGTATTGTGGGAAGACATATATGAAATTTATGTGGAGGACAGAAATGTTGGAAGCAGCAAGAATAGAAGAATTCATCAGTTTTTGTGTTTTATGCTTCGAGATATAAATTTCTATAAGCACAAACTTTCGTTTTTTCAAAAAATTTCTGTTAAGCTCGGCAAAAATATATTTGCTGTAGATATGGATTTATTACCAAAAAAAGACCAAGATACTTTATGGTTAGAGGTAAACCGCAGGATAAGAAAGGCCGATGTGGGATTAAATGCTAAATTTAACCGAAATTAATATTATAATTAAGGAAGTAGAAAAATGAAACTATCTCAATATTATATACCGACTTTGAAAGAAGCGCCGAAAGACGCTGATATAATTTCGGCAAAACTTATGACGCGAGCCGGCTTAATCCGCAAGACGGCGAGCGGCATTTACGAATGGCTGCCTTTGGGGCTGCGCGTGCTTAAAAAGATAGAGAATATTATACGCGAAGAGTTAGATAGAGCCGGCTGCAATGAAGTTTGGCTGCCTGTTGTCCAGCCGCAGGAACTTTGGGAAGAAAGCGGCAGGTGGACTTATTACGGCAAAGAATTGCTCCGTTTTAAAGACCGCAAAGGCGCGGGTTTTTGCCTTGCCCCTACGGCGGAAGAAGTTATAACAAAACTCGTTTCCAAAGACGTAAGTTCTTATAAACAGCTTCCTTTATGTTTATATCAATTCGGCACTAAGTTTCGCGATGAAATACGCCCGCGTTTTGGCGTAATGCGCGCGCGGGAATTTTATATGAAGGACGCTTATTCCTTCGCCGCGGACGAGCAAAGCGCAAACGAATGGTATCAGCGAGTTTACGACGCTTACGTTGAAATTTTTACGCGTTTTGGTTTTAAATTTAAAGCGGTAGAGGCCGACACTGGCGCCATAGGCGGCAATTTCTCGCATGAATTTATGGTTTTGGCGCAAACCGGAGAAAATGAAATTTCCGTCTGCCCAAAATGCGGATACAGCGCAAACACCGAAAAAACGGAAATCAAAGCACCAAGCGCGGCGGAGCAACAAGGCTTGCGGGAAATTGAAGAAGTTTCCACGCCTAATATGCGCACTATTGCCGAGCTTGCAAACTTTTTAAATCGGCCGCAGGAAAATTTTATAAAAATGCTTATTTATAAAGCGGACGATAAACCCGTTGCGGTTTTAATGCGCGGCGAAGACGAGCTTAATGAAATCAAACTGCGTAAATTTTTGAGCGCAAACGAAGTAGAAAAAGCCGACGCGGAACTTTACGCAAAAATCGCTTCTTCGGATTTAGGTTTTGCCGGGCCTGTCGGGTTTAAACAAAAAAATCCAAACGTAAAATTACTCGCGGATAATTATATAAAAACAATAGTAAACGGCGTTGCCGGCGCAAACAAACTTGATACCCATTTATTAAACGTGAACTTTGAACGCGATTTTACACCCGACGCTTACGGCGATTTTAAACTTGCTTCCAAAGGCGACGCTTGCCCTCATTGCGGCGCAAAATTTGATTTTATCCGAGGCATAGAAGTAGGCCATACTTTTAAACTCGGCACAAAATATTCCGCCGCTATGAACGCAAATTTCCTTGACGAAAAACAAGAGAACAAGCCTATGATTATGGGCTGCTACGGTATCGGCGTAAGCCGCGTGCTTGCGGCCGCGATTGAACAATCTCACGACGATAACGGCATAATATGGCCTGAGGCGATTTCGCCTTTTGACATTTGCTTGATTGCTTTAGACGGCGAGGGAGAAGTAAAGAAAAAATCGGACGAAGTTTACCAGCGGCTCAGCGAGCTTGGCTACAGCGTGCTTTATGACGACAGGGACGAGCGGCCGGGCAGTAAATTTAAAGATGCGGATTTAGTAGGCATTCCTCATCGTTTGGTTGTAGGTAAAAAATTGCTTCCGGAAGGCAAACTGGAATATAAATCGCGTTATGCAGCAAAAGCGGATTTCTGGACTTTTGCCGAACTGGAAGAGAAGTTAAAAAAGACGGCGGTAAATATTTCAAATGCGAGGTAGTTTATGAAGAAAATAATATTGTTAAGCGCACTTTTTACATTGGCTTTCGTTTTAGCGGCGCAGGCCAAAAAAACAAATAATGCGAAATTGTTCTTTGACAATTTAAAAAAGCACTGCGGCAATGCTTACGAAGGCGCGGCCACGGCAGGCGGGGAAGATCCCTCTTTTGCGGGAAAAACTCTTGTAATGCACGTGCGCTCCTGCGGCAAAAACGAAATACGCATTCCGTTCTTTGTCGGCGAAAACAGGTCAAGAACTTGGGTGTTCACGCTAAAGGGCGATCGCATTTTATTAAAACACGATCACAGGCATGAGGACGGCTCTTCCGATAAAGTGACTATGTACGGCGGGCTGACTTCAAATAACGGAACGCCTAATTTGCAAGTATTCCCCGCCGATCAGGAAACTGCCGATTTGATAAATTACGCCGTGCCAAACGTATGGTGGGTGACAACAGACGATAATGCTTTTACGTATAATCTGCGCCGCGTTGGCACGGAAAGGCTCTTTACCGTAAAGTTTGATTACGACAAAAAGATTTCTTCTCCTATGCCGGCTCCTTGGGGCGCGAAAGAATAATATTGAAAATAGCTGGGTGATATTCAAGATTTCTTGTATAAAATCCGCTTACGAGAGGATACGTTCTGACCGTCGGCAAGCCCTTTGGTGAGAGCTAAGAATTTTAAAACCGCGATTCTGTACTAAGGGAGCAAACTGCGGTTTCTCTTTAATTTCCAAATTTAAATCTAACTGTTCTAGTTTAATGAAACTCCCCGTGCTTCAGCACGGGGAGTTTCACTCTCATTAAAAGATTATAAATTATTTATTATAGAACAAACCGCCGCATATTGAACTTATAGGCTCAAAGGTTTTGCGGTGTTCCGCGCAAGGACCGTGCGTTTTAACGGCTTCTATATGCTGTTTTGTGCCGTAGCCTTTATGCCCGCAAAAGCCGTACTGCGGAAAAATTTTATTTATAATTTCCATATAATTATCCCGGGATACTTTTGCCAAAATGCTTGCCGCGGCTATCGAAAGCGAAAGCGCGTCCCCGCCTATAACCGTTTTTTGTTTGTGTTTTATATCCGGAATTTCGCGATTGCCGTCAACAAGCGCAAATATATTTTGGCCGTCAAATTTGGCCAGCGCGCGGCGCATAGCAATAAACGTCGCCTGCAGAATATTTATTTTATCTATTTCTTCGCAAGCCGCAAAACCGAGGCAGTAAGTGATTGGCAGTTTAATAAGCGCGTTATAAAGTTTTTGACGTTTTGCGGGCGCGAGTTTTTTGCTGTCGTTTATTTGCGAAATTATTTCATTTCCGTAAAGATCCGTAGGGATATAACACGCGGCCGCAGTTACGGGACCTGCCAAAGGCCCTCGCCCGGCTTCGTCTATGCCGACAAGCAATAAATCCGGCGCGGCGGTTTGCACAGTTCTGTCAAATTCGGCCAAAGTCATAATCTGGTTTAAAATGCTTATTTAAAATTTGCGGATTCTATCGCTTTAATTTTTGAAGACCTGCGTTCAAAACGCTCTTCGCCCTTTAAAAAGCTTGCATTTAAAAAAGCTTCCACAAGTTGCGGGGTAAGTTTATGGTCGACAACTTTTCCGCCGATACAAAGAATATTCATATCGTTATGCTCAATGCCCTGAGCCGCGCTGTAAACGTCGTGCGCGATTGAAGCGCGCGCGCCTTTAACCTTATTTGCGACAATGCACATACCTATGCCGCTGCCGCAAGCTAAAATCCCGCGTTGAGCTTTGCCGGAAGCGACAAGCTCTGCGGCTTTTAGGGCATAATCCGGATAGTCTACGGAGCTGCAATCGTTTGTTCCCAAATCCAGAACTTCGTGGCCAAGCCGTTTTGCTTCCTTAACGATAATTTCTTTTGCCGTAAAACCGGCATGGTCGCTTGCTACCGCTACTATCATATTAAAGCTCCTTTTCGACAAGTTCGCATAAAGTATGCCCGAGAAAAATGTGACACTCCTGCACGCGCGGGGTATTATTTGTTTTTACTACTAGCGGCAAATCGACTATATTTTTTATACTTCCGCCGTCTTTGCCTAGAAAAGCCGCAGTGTAGCAGCCTTTTTGTTTTGCAATCTCCAAAGCTTTATAAACGTTTGCGCTGTTGCCTGAAGTGGAAAAGCCGATAACAACGTCGCCGTTATTTGCAAAACCTTCTACCTGACGGGAAAAAGTGAAATCGTAGCCGTAGTCATTGCCGACGGCCGTGATTGTCGAAGTATTCGTATTTAAAGCTATTGCAGGGTAAGATTTGCGTTCCCTTTTATAACGCCCGACAAATTCCGCCGCAATATGCTGCGCGTCGCCCGCGCTGCCGCCGTTGCCCATTAAAATAACTTTGCCGCCGTTTTTAAAGGTTTTTATAATTTGCGCCGCCAGAGTTTCTATCTGCCGCCCCAAATTATCTCCCACCCATTGTAAAGTTTGTATAAGTTCCTGCGCTTCTTGTTTTGTAAACATTTTATACCTCTCGTTATTAAAATATTATAATAAATTTAGTCAACTTTTTTGTATAATATTTAAGAGTTTAAACGAGGCTATTATGAAAAACAAAAACGCAGTTAAGAGAGAACATATCTGTCTGTCTGTCTGTCTGTAAATTAATTTCTGATTTTATTTTTAACTTCTTTACTCCACCCTCTCCTGCGCGCTTTGCGCGCCTCCTCTCCCCTCTTATAGGGAGAGGAAAAAACTTATGCTTTTTTCTCTCTTTACTAAAGAGAGAGGGAGACTTAGGAACGCAAGTTCATAAGTCGGAAGAGAGATTTAAGTGCAGTTATAACAACAATATTAAATCCCTCGCCGCTAAAGCGGCGCTCCCTTTAAAAAAGGGAGAAAACTTCGGCTTTACATTAATAGAGTTTCTCGTGGCAGTTCTCATCATTGGCATACTCGCCGCTATCGCAGTTCCGAAATATTTACAAGTAGTTAATATGGCTAAGTATAAAAAATTTGAATTCGTTTTGAAATCTTACCACGATCAAATTATATTATATCGGGACATGTACGGAAAAAATCCGCCTAATTTTGACGAGTTTGATATTTCTATTCCGTTCGAATCTGTAGAAAATTTAAGTTATTATGGTCACGTCATTGCGAAAACACAAGATAACAAAGAGAGGATTGTTTTATTCACAAGCGGTTGCATAGG
>JAIRMX010000102.1 GCA_031258375.1 Elusimicrobiota bacterium
ACGTAGAAAAGCGAAGCCCGATTGCAATATCAAAACTTGGCGCAAGCAAAGCGGTTTATTTAGGCGCGTATTCTTTTGCATTAAATCAAGTAGACAGCATATAGGATATTCGAAAGAGATCTTACATAAAAAACCTCGCTTTTTAAGCGGGTTTTTTTATGAAATCTTTTAGGAACCAGCTTCCTTTTTCCACGTTGCGGCAATAGGCAATAAGCGCGGCGGCAATGGTATCAAGCACATTTGACGGCTTTCTTGAATCGCCTATAGAATCATGCGCTAGTAAAATAACGACTTGCGGTTTATAAATTCTCCCAATAACTTTTTGTAACGTTGTTTTACATATTATAACATATAAAACATTCGCGATATTATTGCTGTTTATCGCCTTCAATTTTTCTAATGCGGCAAGTTTGGGGTGCGTAAAAATATATCGCTTTATTTGTGATGCCGTATGTCGGCATTTTCCTTTTTCCACGCGCACATAACAAGAAGTACGCCGAGGATGCTTGCTACTATGCAAGAATTAAAAACGCCGGCCCAACCCCAATTATTAAGTATCCAGGAAGCTCCGCTACCGGCGGCAAAGCCGCCAATATAGCCGAATAATCCGCAAAAACCGCACGCTGCGGCAACCGCTTCTTTCGTAGTTAAAAGCGATATCTGTACGTTCACAAGATTCTGAGGGCCGTCAACAAAAAAGCCTACCGCGCCGATAAAAAAGCAAGTCAGAAAAATTTTATCCGGACCGGCAAATATATAAAAGCAATATGCGGAAGCAGCCAGCAGTGCAAAATAAATTATATTTGCCGGCGTGCATCTGCCTTTAAAATATTTATCCGTTATCCATCCAGCAAAAATACCGCCGGCCGCGCCAACGAATGGATTAAGCGTAAAAATAAGCGGAATGCTTGCTTTTGATAAATTTCTGCTTTCCAAGAAAATTGCCGCCCAGCTTAGCGTTACGTAGCGCACAAAATAAATGCACAAGAAGGCAAAAGACAAAATCCAAATATATTTGTTTACTAAAACATACTTAAATAAAATTTTCCAATAACTTTCTTCGCTTTGCTGTTTTTTGACGGGAGCTTCAATGCCTGAATATTCTTCAATAGACGGCAACCCGACAGAAGAAGGCTTATCCGTCAAATTGAAAAGAAGCCAAATTGAAGTTGTTAAACCTATAATACCGGGTATAACAAAAACAAAATGCCAAGACAGCACGCCGGTTTTAAGAACGATAAAAGCCACAACGGCAGCTAAAGTTATACCGATAGTGTGTGCGGAAGCCCACAAAGTCCATCTGCTGGCTCTTTCTTTAGGCGTGAACCAATATGCAAAAATTCTAGCAATAGGCGGGAAACCCATTGATTGGAACCCCTGGCTCAAAGTCCAGAAAAAAACAAAGAACGGGAAGCTGGGCAAAAAGCCGAAAAATAAATTAATTAAAGACGAACCCATTAAACCAGAAGCCAGAAAAACGCGTATATTGCTTTTATCGGCTAACATACCGCTTAAAAACTTACCGATACCGTATGCAATCAACGAGGTGGAAACCATAAAACCGTATTGTTCGTTGGTAATGCCGGTTTCGGTTTTAAATACATGCGCTATAGGAGAAAGATTTTGCCTCGTGAGGTAATACATCGCGTATCCGACATACGCGCTTATAAACAGTTTAATACGCCAAGACCTGTACTGTTTTTTTACTTCGTCTTGATCGGTGATTTTTACAGCCGCGTCAGGCAGAGGCTGGAACCAAGCTAATAATTTAGATAACATCAATTTACTCCTTTTTAAGGTGCATTGACACCATAGTTAAACTACGGGCACATCTTTTTTATTATATCACAAAATTAAAAGCCATGTTGCTTTACAGCTTAATTTTCCTTTACATTTCACCGTATTTCCATCTAATTGTCTCTGTTTCTTGACTAAAAAACCCGTATATTAGTCAAACCGGTTTCAACTTTAAATACATTGGCAAAAGGCTAGCAATACATTGCATATTCGACATATATGCGTATAAACAATTTAAATTTCTTCATTATTTTAATAACAACTATTGAGCCGGCGCGGCTTTGTCTGAATATTTTTTTAAAATGTTATCAATGCTTTGTTTCCTAGTTTTATAATAATCATCTTTTTCATTTTTTTCTTCCCTCCTCTTATCACGCTTTTCGCCTTCTTCGTATTTCTTTTTACCTTCCTCGTCCACATCTGTTCTTCTCTTTTCATAATTGCGCCACGCTTCAAACCAAGGTTTATAATTTAACAAAAGAGCGAGGCTTATTAATATCAAAGGCACAATAAAATAATATTGATTTAAGATTATCTTCGAGTTACCTAGATCTGTAGGCTTATCACCTGGAACAAAAAGTTTCGAGCTAACAATCGCGGCCAAAGCCATAGTGACTGGAACCAAACCTTTAACAAATCCATTCCAAGTCGCTATAATTGAAGCGTTTTCACTTTTTGCGTCGTCTATATTTCTTTTATTAATCGGCTTACCTTGTTTTTTTAATGTTTCTTTGGCAAGTTTCGTTTCTACTGCGTTCATATATCCGGTTTGCACGTTGGAAAGCCCCAAAGAACCGACAAATAATGCCGGCAACATTATCCACGGGGAGACACCTCCAAATATCATTGCCGAATAAGCCGCAATACCGATGCCGAGCCAAACCGGATTCATTTCATCCGTTGTGTATCTTTTGTTTTTTAATAATTTCCCTAAGTAACTGGATGTCCACATAGAGGGAAGACTAAGAATTACAAGCGTTAATAAGCCGGAAAAGGCTCCGGCATCCGCAAAAAACGTTTTCCAAAACTCAGGCATATTGGCAGGATCAAACGAGGTAAAGAAATCTTTTAACACTTTGGAAGCCACCACGTCTCCGGTAATTTGCGCGCCAACCCCAAATATCGCCCCCCACAATGCCGTAAAGGCTAATAAATGCGTTAATTTGGTTTTTTTCGCATCGATTTCCTTTTTATTTTCTTTTGTATTTTCTCCAGTTGTTTTTATTTTTACCCTTTGGTCTGTGTCGGAATATTTGTTTTTATAATTTGCCTTGACAGATTTTATCAATGTCTTTGTACTCCAGATCAACATTGTAAGAACCGAACCGAACACCCCGAAAGAAAGAATTCTCGACCCCACAATGTTATCAATAGTATCTGCATCCAAATTATTAAGCGCGTCTCCGTAAAAATCCTTGATAGCTTCGGCAACATCAATCCCGGTGCTGTTAAGAGTTGCAAAAATAGATGCTAAAAGTATGGCCGAGAGAACTCCGAAGGTCGCAGGAATAGCCGAGCCTCTTAGTTTATAATTCTGCAATTTGCTGCTGTCGCTTTCCTTATTTTGAGAATACTGCGAGACAATCGCTTTGGACGTTGAGGCTAAAATAACCGCGCCCAATCCTATGAAAAGCGCCGCTGGCACAATAGGACCCACAAATGCCGCGTTATTTAGTGGATGCAACAAATTAATAAGATATGTGAGGGCAAACAACGAAAGGCCGACTATATTAGAGACCAGCCCCACGTTCTGCAAATCTTTGATGCCGTTCTTGTCCATATATTTTTTAAATACGCCAGAAGATAAAGATGTGGCATAAGAAATTGCGGCAAACGCAAACAAGCCGATTGTTATTTTGGAAAGAGTGGTTTGGCCAAACACATCCCCAGCCATTAAACCCGCCAACGTTTTAAAAAGACCGCTGAGCGAGTTTGCCACCGCGTGGAATGCGGCGTCAAGTTTGTCTTTTGAAGGTATAATTTGAATATTTAGAATATCTTCCTTTTGCCCAAAGTAATCCACAAAATTTCCCTTTCCTATGCCAATATCCGTATCTTCTAATTTTTGCTCTATTCCGTTAGGAGTTATAGCCGAGATAATTATTTCGCCTGTATGCTCATGTTTACTAATGCGTATTTTACTGCCTTCAGGAATTTTATAATACGTATCAATGTCTATTTTTATATTTTTATTATCATATGATTCAAAGCGAACGTAATCTATATCTTTTGGCACAAAATCTTTTTTGCGGCGTATATTTCCTAAAAAATTTAATACTGAGTTCTTAACAGTTGGCCAAAATTTTGACAAGCGCTGAAATTTATTGTTTCTGACGTTAAATATAATTTCATTAGAAGAGGTACTCAAATTATTGTACCATTGCAAAAATATATCGTCTTGTATAACAGTAATATAAAACATATTAAGAGGCTTTAGGTCCCCGTTTTCCATTTCTATGACAATTTTTGAATCATGTATTTTTATAATATATCCTTTTTCTCCCTTTTTTGCTCCTTTGGGGATAACACTTGAATTTATTTTTATGTTATTATCGTTCCCATTTAATACAAACGTTGTTTTTTCAGAAGAGTCTCCGTTAATAGTTTGGAAATTGTCGTTCGGCCTTATTCTGGGGGCCTTAATAACAGGATTGGCTATGGTGAATATTTCAAAGGCCTCTTTTTTAACGGCTTCGCTAATATTTGGATTTTGCTCTATCAACTGCTTAACATATTTATTTACCAACTCCGTAAACTTAGTATTTCTTTCCCGCGTTTGCTTACGCCGATAGAATATATTATATCGTTCCAAAGTTGGCAATATAAAAGCATATTGCTCCTTCGCAATTTCTATAGCTTTAGGGACAATTTCGCTTAATATTTTTTCTGCCGCCGTTTCGTTTGCATTTTCGCCTTTTTCCGAAGTAATAGGTTTGGCTGTTCTAATTGCATCGCTCTGCAATAAATCAACAATTTCCTGATGTAAAACCGCAGGTATCTTTGTC
>JAIRMX010000154.1 GCA_031258375.1 Elusimicrobiota bacterium
CGGTCGTCTCGCCCGCGGTGGGTATATATCATATCGGGAAAAAAGGCAAAGAAATTATGCTCAAAGAAAATGTGCCCGTCAAAAAAGACGCCTTTCTCGGCTCCATAGAAATGAATAACACGCAAACGGACATAATCGCCCCCTGCGGCGGCATATTAAGAATTATCGCCGTAAGCGACGGGCAAAGCGCCGAGTACGGCCAACCTTTATTTTTCATCGAGTCCGAATAAAAAATTAATATGACAGATAATATTCCGCCAAAACCTTTTAAAAAAGTTCTTATTGCCAATAGAGGCGAAATTGCCCTGCGCGTAATCAGAACGCTTAAAGAGATGGATATAAAATCCATAGCCGTATATTCCCAAGCCGACAAATTTTCCCTTCACGTTAAAGAAGCCGACGAGGCAATTTGCGTAGGACCTGCTCCCTCGAAACAAAGTTATTTGAATATTGACGCGATAATCTCCGCCGCGAAACTTACAAACGCGGACGCCGTGCATCCGGGGTACGGTTTTCTTTCCGAAAACGCTCGTTTTGCCCAAGCGGTTATCGACGCTGGAATTACTTTTATCGGCCCGGCGCCGCAAAGCATTTTAAAACTGGGCGAAAAATCCCGCGCGCGCGAAATAGCGATTAAAAGCAAAGTGCCGGTAATTCCGGGCTCCGAAGGCATAGTTGAAACAAATTGCCTTGAAGAGGCTAAAAAAATAGGTTTTCCGATAATGATTAAAGCCGCTATGGGCGGCGGCGGAAGAGGTATGCGCCCGGCTTTTAACGAAGCGGAATTCCAAAAAGCTTTTGATACCGCGCAGGCGGAGGCGCAGGCGGCTTTTGCGGACGGCAGGGTTTATCTTGAAAAGTTGGTTCTAAATCCGCGTCATATAGAAGTGCAATTTGCGGCCGATAATTACGGCAATATAATAGCTTTCGCCGAGCGCGACTGTTCTATGCAGCGCAGAAATCAAAAACTTATAGAAGAATCCCCCTCTCCGTTTGTCAGCGCGCGGGTACGCCAGCAGTTGTGTCAGGCGGTAGCTCGGCTTGCAAAAGCCGTTAATTACCGCGGAGTAGGCACCGTAGAATTCCTCATGGATGAAAACAAAAATTTTTATTTTATGGAAGTAAACACGCGTCTGCAAGTCGAACACCCCGTAACCGAGCTAGTCAGCGGATTTGACCTCGTTAAAATACAAGTCGATATCGCGCAGGGCAGACCGCTTGAAATAACGCAACAACGCGCGCAGCAAGTTTTGTGCCATGCCATAGAGCACAGAATAAACGCAGAGGATTACGCTCAAAATTTTATGCCTTGCCCCGGAACTATAACCGAATGGATTGCTTGCGGCGGAATAGGCGTGCGCGTCGATTCCCACGCGTATTGCGGCTACACTATACCTTCTTTTTACGACAGCCTTATAGCAAAACTTATCGTATGGGCTCCTTCCAGAAAAGACGCGCTTAAACGAAGTAGAAGAGCGCTCGGAGAATTTGTCGTTTCCGGTACGCAGACGACGATACCTTTTCATAAAATAATGCTGGATAACGAAGATTTTGCCAACGGCAATATGAACACCGGACTGGTGGAAAGAATAATTAAAGACAATGAAAGCAAAAAATAAAATACTTTCGCTTCCAAAGCTCGGCGTATTTTTAAAAAAATGCCGCGCGCAAGGCAAAAAAATAGTTTTTACAAACGGCTGTTTCGACATTTTACACGCCGGACATGCAAGCATTTTGGAATTTGCAAAAAGTAAAGGAGATATTTTAGTGCTTGCAATTAACGCCGATTCTTCCGTGCGCCGCCTTAAAGGCGGCGGGAGGCCCGTTAACAAACAATCCGACAGAGCTTTATTAGCCGCATCTTTGCAGGCCGTTGACGCGGTCGTTCTCTTTAACGAAGACACCCCTTTAAATTTAATTAAACTTATAAAGCCGGACGTGCTTGTAAAAGGCGCCGATTACAAAGTAGAAAACGTTGTAGGACGCGAGTACGCCGGCAAAGTAGTTTTGTTCAAACTTTTAAAAGGCCGTTCAACGACAAACGTGATAAAAAAAACCGGCGGTTTATGTTAATAACTGCTAAAAAATATATAATTATATAAGCGGTATATTCGGAGAACAGACATGGCAGATATTTTTGAAAAATGTAAAAATTTTAAAGATGCAAAAGCTCTTATGCGTCTTGGCATTTACGGCTATTTTCAACCTATTTCTTCCGCGCAGGGTCCCGAGATAGAGCTTAACGGGAAAAAATACATTATGGCCGGTTCAAATAATTATCTGGGTTTGGCAAACGATCCGGAAATGAAAAAAGCCGCCTCCGAAGCCGTAATAAAGTACGGCACCGGTTCCGCCGGCTCTCGTTTTCTTAACGGAAACACTACCGCCGCCGAGGAGTTGGAGGCCAAAATAGCCAAATTCAAAGGTAAAGAGGCCGCCTTAATATTTTCCGCGGGATATCAAATGAATTTAGGCGTTATATCCTGCCTTCTCAAAAAAGGCGACGTCGCCATAGTCGATAAGCTCGACCACGCCAGCATACTAGACGGAGTAAAACTTTCCGACGGCGAAATGCTGCGCTTTAAACATAACGATATGCAGGATTTGGAGCGCGTGCTTTCCAAAATAGAAGACGAAAAAGGCAAGCTTATAATCGTCGACGGCGTTTTCAGCATGGAAGGAGATATCTGCAATTTGCCCGAAATCGTGCGGCTTGCAAAAAAATACGGAGCAAGAATTATTATAGACGACGCGCACGCAAGCGGTATTTTGGGCAAAACCGGCCGCGGCACTTGCGAGCATTTTGGGCTGCATGACGAAGTTGATTTGGTCGTAGGCACTTGTTCAAAGACTTTTGCGACGGTCGGCGGTTTTGCCGCGGGCAGCGCGGAAGTGATACATTATATCCGCCATAACGCGCGCAGCCAAATATTTTCAGCCGCGCTTCCTCCGTCTTCGGTAGTCTCAATCGGCAAAGCTTTAGATTTAATCTCAGACGATATGACGCGCAAAGATAAACTGTGGGCCAACAGCGCGCGTCTTAAAGAAGGCTTTAAAAAACTTGGTTTCGATATAGGCGCAACGCAAACTCCCATAACGCCCGTTTTTATCGGCAGTATGGAAAATTGCTTTAAAATGTGGCGGGGTACTTTTGACGCCGGAATATTTACAACGCCCGTTGTTCCCCCCGCCGTTCCTCCCAACAGATGTATGATACGCACTACCCTTATGGCCACACATACCGACGAGCAAATCGATAAAATTATTGAAATATTCGCTAAAACCGCCAAAGCGCTGGGTATAATAAAATAGTCGTATGGTCCAGATTATACACAATGCGGATATGGACGAATTTATAGGATTGCCTTTCAAATTATATAAGGGCAATCCCTTTTATATACCGGAACTTAAAAGCGACGCGAAAAATCTTTTGACAAAAGATCCTTTTTGGCAAAATGCCAAGCGCGAACTTTTCGTCGCAAAGCGCGCTAATGCGGCCGCAGGCAGGGTTGCGGCTGTAATAAATAAAACTCACAACGATTATTGGCGGGACAAAACCGGATTTTTTGGATTTTTTGAATGTGAAAATAATCAAGACACCGCAAATGCGCTGCTTGCCGCCGCTGAAAAATGGCTTAAAGAACGCGGATGCGATAAAATCCGCGGACCCATAAATCCAAGCACCAATCATACCTGCGGCGTTCTTATTGATAATTTTGACAAAGAGCCGGTTATAATGATGCCTTATAATTTGCCTTATTACGACGCCCTGCTAAAAGGAACCGGCCTTGAAAAAGCAAAAGATTTGCTGGTCTTTGAACGCACGGACAGAGACGATTTCTCCCCCCGCATGAAAAAAATTATGGAGAGGATTTTAAAAAATCCCGCCATAAAAATGCGGCAGATAAATTTGCGGGATTTTGACAATGAAGTTGAAAGCATACGCAAAATATACAATGCCTCGTGGGCAAACAACTGGGGTTTTGCGCCGATATCTCAAGCGGAGATGCGCCATACGGCAAAACAATTGAAGATGATAATAAAACCCGAGCTTACCTGCGTGATAGAATACGATAATACTCCCGCCGGTTTTGCAATATCCGTGCCTAATATGAATCATGTTTTCAAAATACTCGGCGGGAGTTTTTTTAATCC
>JAIRMX010000175.1 GCA_031258375.1 Elusimicrobiota bacterium
AGTAAAGGGAGTGCCGCTTTTAAACCATTATTTCGCGCTACTGATTGGCCTTGATTTTGCTGGGTGATAATTTTTATGCGGGGATCTCTCGCCGCGTAATCCGCAAGAATTTTTGTGGAGTTATCGGCTGAACCGTCATTTACGGCGATAAGTTCAAAATCTTTAAAAGTCTGCGCAAGCACGCTGTCCAAACAGCGGGACAGGTATTTTTCAACGTTATAAACAGGTACAATAATTGAAATTAGAGAACTGAAGTTTTCTTGTATTTTTTCCATAGTATTTTTTTACTATGGGAAACAAAACGGCTGTATCATCTGAGCTGAAACGGTGACCCAGTATAAAACAGCCGTGGTTTGCCGTCATTGCTGACGGCAAACACTCGGCACAAAACATCAGGTTAATTAGACCTGATATTTTGTGCCTGAAACGACTGTTTTTGGACCGTTTCATGCTTTTGATTAACAATAGCTCGTCCTATTCTCCATAGGATTCCAAAAACAGATTAAATTTTTATAAGCTTTTAAAGCTTACATCGACAACTTTCGCTCCTATATTATGAACTGCTTAATTTGCTACCATATAACTATATAAATAAATTTTCAGATTGGTGTCAAGATATATTTATGAATCAATATTTATGTATTCACGGGCATTTTTATCAGCCGCCGCGAGAAAATCCTTGGCTTGGCGAAGTGGAAACCCAAGAAAGCGCGCGGCCGTATAAAAATTGGAACGAACGCGTAACTGCCGAATGTTATTATCCAAACGCTTTTGCTCGCATATTGAGCGGCTCGGGGAAAATTAAAGATATACAAAATAATTATTCCAAAATCAGTTTTAATTTCGGGCCGACGCTTCTTTCATGGCTGCAGGATAATAACCCTGAAACATATCAAGCCGTATTGGATGCGGATAAAAAAAGTCAAGAAACTTTCGGCGGGCATGGCAACGCCATCGCGCAAGTTTACAATCATATAATAATGCCTCTTGCAAACGAGCGGGACAAAGAAACGCAGATAATTTGGGGAATAAAAGATTTTGAGAGCCGCTTTAAACGCGCGCCCGAAGGCATGTGGCTTGCCGAAACCGCAGTTGATACTCAGACGCTGGCGATGCTGGCTTCTAACGGGATAAAATTTACGATTCTCTCTCCTGCGCAATGCAAAAAAACGCGCAAAATAGGCGATAAAATGTGGTCCGACGTGGCGAGCGCAAAAATTGATTCTAAAAGACCGTATACTTACAATCTGCCAAACGGAAAAAGTATTGTCTTATTTTTTTACGACGGGCAAATATCGCAAAGCATCGCGTTTGGCGGTATGTTAAGCAGCGGCGAAACTTTTGCAAAGCAGCTTGCAGGCGCCTTTGACAATCGCCGCGAGCCTCAGCTTGTACATATAGCTACTGACGGGGAAACTTACGGACATCATAAGCGTTTTGGCGAAATGGCGCTTGCTTACTGCCTTGACTATATTGAAAAAAATAAACTTGCCGTTTTAACAAATTACGGACAATATCTTGAAATGTTTCCGCCGCAGTATGAAGCGATAATAAATGAAAATACGTCTTGGAGCTGCTGTCATGGTATTGAACGTTGGCGGGCGGATTGCGGTTGCAGGTGCGACTCCAAAGACGGATGGACGCAGAAATGGCGCGCTCCTCTTCGCGGCGCGTTGGATTTTTTACGCGGCAAACTGCTTGAAACTTTTGAAACTAAAGGCAAAGAATATTTCCACGATATTTGGGCTGCGCGCAATGCTTTTATAGACGTGATTTTAGATAAATCCAAAATGTCCGGATTTATCGAAGATCACGGAACCGACGCCGCGCGCGCCGACGCGCCGGCGGCCTTTAAACTTATGCAGATGCAGCTTAACGCAATGCTTATGTATACGAGCTGCGGTTGGTTCTTTGACGAGCTTTCCGGTATAGAAACGGTGCAGATTATGGCTTATGCAAAGCGCGCGCTGGGCTATAATAAAGCCATGACAAGCGCGGATTTGGAAGCGCAGTTTACTACAAAACTCGCCGCCGCGCCAAGCAATATTGCGGAGTTTGAAAACGGCGCCAAAATCTACGAACATTTTGTAAAACCCATATCGACCGGCCTTAGAAAAATAGCTATAAATTACGGCGTTTCGTACCTGCTTGACGAAATACTTTTTGAAGATTATATTTATTTGTATTCCATATCCGACCAGCGGGTCGAAGTAAGCAGCTTTCATGACGCCAAACTGATTTGCGGCTATGCGTCTTTCACGTCTCTTCTTACTACGGAAACCCGCCGCGTTAGTTTCGCGCTGCTTTACGGCGGCGGCGTCGATATAGTCGCAGGAGCCATGTACGGCTGCTCTTCGTTCGAGCTGAAAAAAATAAAAGAAACTTTCGCCGCGGGCGCTATAGAGGAAACAAAAGATATTATAAAAAATACTTTCTCCGAAGCGCTGACAATGGGCGGGCTTATGAAGTCCAAACAAAAACAAATTCTTGCAAGAAGCATAAAAGACGCCCAAAAAAGAGTTCAGAAAAGTTTTGAAGACGTTTTTAATCAGGAGCAGTATTTCTTAAATTATTTTAAGGAAGTCACGTTCCCTATGCCGCAGCTCATTATGAATTTGGCCGAGTCAGTATTAAACGACGAACTGAAACGGGAAATTTTAAAAGAAGAATTAAACGAAAATAATCTCTCTAAAATAATGGGAAATATCAAAAATATCGGCGTGAAAATTTATGAAGATTATATAAAATACCAGCTTACAAAGCGCCTTAACGCTTTGATATCGGATTATGCGGCGGACTCCGCCGACATAAGCAAAGCCGTTAAAGCGACAAATTATTTGCAAACGCTTGAACAATTCTCTCTTCCGGTCGACAAATATAAATCTGCAAACTTAGTGTTTAATAAATTAAAAAAAATGCCTCTCGAGTTAAAAAACAATGCGGCTTTAGAAACTCTTTGCGAAAAATTAAACCTTGACGTTTAGAATTTTTAGGATGATAGAGTTGTTGTTTTTGCGTAAACGAATATCCTCAAAAACCGTATTTAAATGCGTTAAAATTAGGGACAGAATTACAATTTGTACCACCAATAGTCTGTATTTGTGGGGCTTTGGATTTTATTTATATAAATCAGCGCCGGTTGAGGTTAGTTGTCCATTATATTTTAGTTTAAGGAAAATCATAGTATTCGTAACCGCCTGTTGTGTTGCTATAAACTTCGCCCAAAGCAATACAGGCTTTTTTATAAGTTTCTTTGTTTTTATTGGCCAGACGTCGTGTCCGCCCGTCCCATAATTTGGAAGGATAAATCTCTATCGTGAAATTGTAATTTACGTCTACTATTTGTAAAAGGCCGTTATCATGAAGCACATAATTCATCTTTTGGTTTGTCAGGCAATCCTCACTCCCACTCCTAGCATTACAAGTTTCCGCAGCGGGAACGGTTATCGTCATATCTGCAAATGAAGCGAGATATTTATCGTTAATTAGATAATATTCCTCCAGCGCGGTTCTCATATTTTTACCAACGATTAAAGCTTCAGTTGCCCTACTTTTTGCCACTGCGGTCTGATATTGCGGAATAGCAATAGCGGCGAGAATGCCGATGACTAATACGACTACAAGTAGTTCAATAAGTGTGAACCCTTTTTTGTTTTTCATACTTTACACCTCGTTATTTTTTTCTCCCTTTTGTAAAGAGCCTGCCCCCTAATGTTCCCCGATTACAACCTTCGGAGACAAGCTTAATCGGGGGGAGCGCCGCTTTAGCAGCGAGGGATTTAATACCGGCTTT
>JAIRMX010000047.1 GCA_031258375.1 Elusimicrobiota bacterium
CCTTTCATCGCAAGGCTTACAAGCGCGACGGAAAACGTTTTTGTGTCAAAGCCTTTATTAATAAAATAGCGCATAAACGCGGGTGAAATGCCTTGCGGCGGCTTAAACTCCGTAACAATAATATCTTTTGGGTCGCGGCCGACTTTGTTGTAAGCCCAATACATATAAACGAGCATTATTATGAAAATAATCGCCAGCAAAATTGTCTGCGCGGACTGGTCCCGCCAAAGCGGAATATTTATATTCAAAACGCCTTTTTCAAAAGGAACGGAAACGGTAAAACCTTCGCCGGCGGATAACACCTTTGTCGTTTCAAAGATAAGACTGCCGCTTATAGGAACTCTTTTGGCAAAACTTTCTTTGCTTCCGCGCGCGCCGGTATATAAAGAAATATCGTTTTCTATTACTTTTGCGCCTTCGGGCAAAACAAGTTCAAAAGAGGCTTTTTCTATCGGGAATATCCAATCGTTGCCGGTTACGTTCCAATAAACTTCATCATAATTTCTGAAAGATCGCGCTGCGTATTCGACATTGTAAACCAGCTTATAGGTATGCTCGCCCTTATCTATAAAATTATCGTTGCCAAAATTTATGCGCAAATTTTGGCCTTCACTTTCCGTAAAATACGGGTGTTGCTCGCCGTCCATAAAAAGACTTTGCGGCTCAATTTTGCCAAGTTTGGCCTTTGGAATATCGCGGTAAATGCCGCGCCTGATATCTTTGTGTTCCGCGTTGATTTTTATCGTTTCCTCAACGCGCGCGGAACCGTCCGCGTTAACGCGCATTAGGGCATGAAAGCGTATTATTCTTTCTCCGCCTTGCGCGTAAAGATTAAGCGTCAAAAATATAAAAATAAAAGCCGCGAGTAAATTTTTCATAAACTATGCAATGTTTTTATGCCCTCCTTTGATATATATCCTTCTATTTTTTGAATGGATATTTTGGCAATTTCGCTCTTTTCAAACACCGGAGTTTCGCCTATTTCTATCAGTCTGTCGGTGATTGTAATGGTGTCGAGATGACTAAAAACTTCCAAGGCAAGGAATAATATCAGCAAGGGAAAGACTGCTTTAGCCATCCAATCGTTAGACATAATAGGAGCGAAGATAAGACAAGCAATACAAAGTAATAATGTGATAATGGTTATGACAAGGATTTTAATGCAAAAAAAGTTTTGTATATGACGTAAACAGTTTTATTATTTTTTTTATTAATGCTCATTTTTTCTCCTTTTCAATTATTTATTTCAATTTTACCATATATCTGCGTACCGCGAATGTTCTTCAATTTTAATTTTTGCAATAAAAAAGCGGCGATACCCTGAACCATAGTAAGTAACCCGTGGTAATCGTCGCCTGTCCGCCCCGATACGGTGGCGGACAAAGCAAACGATTATCTGTCGGACTTACTATGCGCCCTGCGAAGTCGCTGAAACTTCGCCCAGCTCAACGCGGGCTTTCCCCGCGCTTCCTACAAATAATCTTCAATTTTTTACGGAATTATCCCAAGTAGCATTACCTTACTAAGCTTTTTAATCCGTGTACCCTTCCCGTAAGAGCCTGCCCCCGAATGCTCTTATCGGGGGTTGTAATACGGGATTGTTTCAGGGTCTCTCTATTCGTCACCCTGAATTTATTTCAGGGTCCGTCTTTATTTTTAACTACAGATGCTGAAACTAGTTCAGCATGACAACTCTAAACGTATATGCCCAAGCGCGGCTGTTTCTTAAGCTGTTAATTCGGCACGGCACCATACTTGTTATGGGATAATTCAGATTACACTTTCTTTAATTTATACCGACAACTTATAAAAACTATTACAAAAATCCCCCGAACATTTTATATATATAACCCAGCGGCAACTTTACAAAAACCCCGAGCAAAAGCGAAAATGCGGCCAAAACGCCTACTGATATCAGCATTTGACGGGGCGCTTCATGCGCGCCGGCTTCGTATTTTTTGCGGTTTTCGTTTAAAAAAATTATATAAAATAAACGCGTAAGATAAGCCAAAGTAAAAACCGCAGCAACAGCAAAGATAGCAATCACAGGCCAAGGAGCCGCCTCCGACGCGGCTATAAACACCATAAATTTACTGAAAAATCCCCCAAACGGCGGTATGCCCATTACTGATAAAGCGCAAAACCCGAAAGACAAAGCCGTTATCGGCATAATTTTAATAAGTCCGCCCATTTGCGTTATGTCTTTCGTATGAGTTTTATGTTCTATAATGCCCGCGCAAAGAAATAACCCGCCTTTTGCAATACCATGCATAAGTATAAAAAGAAACGCGCCGCTAAAACCTATAAAACCGCCGGCAGCTATGCCCAAGAATATAAAACCGAGCTGGCTTATGGTTGAGTAGGCTATAATCCTTTTGATATTAGTTTCTTTTAAAGCGCTTGCGCCCGCAATAAGCGAGCTTATTGCGGCAATATACATAACAAACTGCGCAAGCTCTATTTCCAGCACTATATAAGAGAATATCTTTGCAAAAGCGAAAACGCCTATTTTAACTAGAACCGCCGCGTGCAGCAAAGCCGTAACCGGGCTTGGCGCGACGCCCGCGTCCGGCAGCCACGAAGAAAACGGAAATATCGCGGATTTTGAAAACGCGGCCAATATAATGAAAAGAGCCGCCGTAACGCTTATATGATATCCGTTAAGCAGCGTCAAATCCAAGGAGCCGTTTGTTTGGGCGATGTCAACTATGGCAAGCAGCAAAAATAATGCGCCGAAAACGGTAATTATAAAAGTTTTGTTTGCTTTTGCAATATCCGTTTTGGCCCGGAAATAACCCACCAAACGCCACGAGCAAATTGCGGTCATTTCCCAAAAAACAAACAGCCACACGAGATTGCTGCTGTAAACAAGCCCCATCATAGAACCGAGAAAAAGCATTGCCGTAGCGTAAAATTCGGTTTGATAAGGTCCTTCTTCTATATAACCTTGCGAATAATACATTATTATAAAGCTTAGAAACGAAGCCGCGCCGGCCATATAAGCGCACATCATGTTGCCGACTAAATGAAAATCCATTCCCATCGGCATATACACGATAAAATCCGCCGCGCGGCCTGCGGCGGTATAATAAATAGCAAAAAAAGACAGCAGCAAAGTTACCGCCGCCGTAAGAAACGCCGTCTTAGCCGTGTCTCCGCCCAGCCTGCCGGTAAGAACAACTAAAAGTCCCCCCAAAATAGGAAATAAAACCGATACTATAATTATGCCGTTAATATTAAACATAAACATATTTTACTAAAAAA
>JAIRMX010000198.1 GCA_031258375.1 Elusimicrobiota bacterium
CGAGCGCCATTTCAAGATTATAAGCCCGAATCAGCGGGCTGGGCCGATAGATTTTATAGAAATCGCGGATTCCCGACGGTATATCAAAAAAGCGCGTGTCATTGTCAAGTTCTTGGCCCACCAACTCCCTAGCGAACACCGGCTCTAAATCGGCGTTTGTGACCGGCTGTTTGGTGCCGGGATGCAACATTGGAGCCGGCTTAGCTGACATGTCGGCGCGCAGGTTGTAATACTGCGTCGGAATCTCGCTCTCGTCGAGATAGATTTTATAATTAATATTTTTCATAGCTTTCCTTTAATTAAGATTTATAAAACAAAAAAATCGCCTCGCGGCGATCTGATTGATATTTTTGACTACTATTATTCCAAAACACAAAGCAAATCACCACCAGATTGTGATCAGCGCCAAGTGTCAATGGAAATTCTCTTGTTCATAAATTTATTATAGCATAAATTATAAGCGTATCAATCATTTTGGTCGGGTCTGGTGCGGACGACTTAGAAGTTTTTGATGATTTCCGCCGTCTGTTCAAACGCGCTGGCGCGGCGGCCGATTTTTCTTTTTCACTTTTGAAATTAATATTAAAGATACGCTGAATCCTTTCCAAATTTATATCCGTACATTCCCCTTATCCAAACAAAATCCGCTCTGAATATTTTTTTATTGAGGCAAAAACTCGATAACTTCCAGTTTCTTTTATAAATAGAACCTATTCTCTTTAAAATATTATCGGAGAAAATAATCATTTAATACAATTTTTTTGATGTGTTGTTATAGAGAAATATATAAAGACAAATGAAAATAAAAATTTATCACATAATTAAATCATAAAAAAATATTTCATAGATATACAGAATAATGATAGAATTATTAAAGATAAAAAAATTTTATGTTTAAAGAAATCGGACGTTTTGTAATAGCTTTTTTAAAACAGCTGGGATATGCGGCGCAAATGGTGTCTTCAGCCTCGTTTTGGCTTGCGCGCGCGCCTTTGGAATTTAAACAGACTATGCTGCAAACGGTGCGCGTCGGGGTGGATTCTATTGCCGTTGCGACTTTAACAAGCTTATTTACCGGTATGGTGCTCGCTCTGCAGGCCGGAACCACAATGCAAAATATTTTAAGCGAGCCGCTTTATATCGGAACGCTTGTCGCTTTTTCTTTAGTGCGCGAACTTGGGCCCGTTTTGACCGCTTTTGTTATAACCGGCCGCGCGGGCGCGGCAGTTACGGCGGAAATCGGCACGATGAAAGTAACCGAGCAAATTGACGCTTTATATACGCTCGGCACAAATTCAATAAGATATTTGGTTATCCCGCGTATGTTTGCTTTTCTTATCGCAATTCCCATACTTACTTTGTTTGCAAATATCTCGGGAATGTTCGGCGGGCTGCTGGTAAGCGTTCACGGGCTTGGAGTATCGTCTTCTGTTTATATAGACGATATCAAAACTTTTTTAGACGTAAACGACCTTATGCACGGTTTCATAAAATCAATATTTTTTGCTTTTACCATAGTTGTCGTTTGTTGTTATAAAGGCCTAAATACGAAAGGCGGCGCGGAGGGCGTGGGCAAGGCCACCACGCAGGCCGTAGTTATAAGCATGGTGCTGATTTTGGTGATGGATTATTTCCTTACGGCAATTTTAACGGCCGTGGGGATTTAAATTGAAATATTTATATGAACAGAGGCGAAATTATTATTTATACTTTGCCGGACGGGACTTCCAATTTAGACGTTAAATTGGAAAACGACTCCGTTTGGCTTACGCAGGAACAAATTGCCATGCTTTTTGGCACAAAACGCCCAGCGATAACCAAGCATTTAGGCAATATTTTTAAATCTGGCGAACTAAAAGAGCACAGCACATGTTCCATTTTGGAACATATGGGTAATGACGGTTTGCAGCATTATAAAACCAAATTTTATAATCTTGATGTAATCCTTTCTATCGGCTATCGCGTAAACAGCAAAAATGCTACAAAATTCCGCATTTGGGCAAACAACGTGCTTAAAGATTATCTCATAAAAGGCTACGCGGTAAATCAAAAAGCCAAGCTGGAGCAGCTTGAAGATTTAAAAAAAACCGTAAAACTGCTGACCAACGTAATTGAAAACAAAAAATTAACGTCTGATGAAGCCGTCGGAATGCTCCGCGTGCTTGCGGATTATTCTTACGGCCTTGACGTTTTGGACGGATACGATTACGGGACATTGTCTTTAAGTAAAACGACCGCAAAAGAAAAATTCAAAATCACTTATGAAAATGCGGCTAAAACCATTTTGGACTTAAAAAGGAAATTTGACCACAGCGCGTTATTCGGCGTGGAAAGAGATAATTCTTTTAAAAGCTCAGTGGCGACTATTTACCAAACGTTCGGCGGGAACGAATTATATTCCAGCGTAGAGGAAAAAGCCGCCATGCTTTTGTATCTCGTCGTCAAAAATCATTCTTTTACCGACGGCAACAAACGCATAGCCGCGTATTTATTTTTGTGGTTTATGCAAAAGAACAATATACTTTACGGTAAAGACGGGCGCATGCGTATTGCCAACAACGCGCTTGTTGCGCTCACGCTTATGATAGCCGAAAGCAAAAGTCAGGAAAAGGATATTATAGTAAAAGTAATAGTGAATTTAATTAATAAGGATAACTGAGCAAAAAAATGATAGAAATTAAAAATTTAAAAAAATCTTTCGGCTCAAAACATATTTTAAAAGGCGTCGATTTGAAAATAAACGGCGGAGAGGTCACAACTATAGTCGGCGGAAGCGGCACGGGCAAAAGCACGCTTATTAAATGCATCATACGCCTGCTTGAGCCGGAAGACGGGCAAATTATCGTTGAAGGCAAAGATATAACGCATATAAAAAGCGAGATGGAGCTTGCCGAACACAGGCGGAATTTCGGATATTTATTTCAAGAAGGAGCTTTGTTTGACTCTCTTACGGTAGGCGAAAACGTAGCCTTCGGCCTTAAATATTTAACGAAAATTCCAAAGGCGGATTATCCGAAAATAGTTAAGGAAAAGCTCGCGCTGGTAGGCTTGAAAGATATAGAGAATATGAAGCCTTCCGAACTTTCGGGAGGTATGAAAAAGCGGGTTGCGCTGGCCAGAGTTTTGGCTAAAAACCCAAAGGCAATTTTATACGACGAGCCGACAAGCGGGCTTGACCCCATTATGTCCGCCGTTATAAACGAATTAATTTTAGATTTGAAAAAGAAACTCGGCGTAACGTCTGTGGTCATAACGCATGATATGAAATCCGCCTTTGAAATATCAAATACTATGGTAATGTTATACAACGGCAAAGTGGAACTTGCCGCGCAGGCAGAAAAATTCAAAAATACAAAAAACCCTTACGCAAAACAATTTATAGAAGGCTCCGTTAAAGGCCCTATACAAATGGCGATAACAAAATAAAAAACCCAGTCGGCAAAAATAAATAAACGTTTACTTTTACAAATAAAATATCCATAATAAGTCTATATACATTATTATGTTCTTAAAAACGCATAAATAAATATAAAACGGAATGAAACGGCGTATATGTTTTGGGTAGTTTTGTTCGTTTTGTTAAATTTGATTTATACGGTTTATAAGCCGGCCCCAAAAAACGCCGATACTTTATTGCTGCTGTCGCTTAAGTTATGAGTATAATTTACGCCGACGGGGAAAGGAAATCTCCAAAACTTATAGAAGACCGACGCTCCTATGCCGCTGTGGTTTGCATACCCGCCGTCTTGATACAAATAAGCCGATTGATAAAAAGGCTCGACTGCAAAAAGACCTAAGTTGTTTCTAAGCAAGTAATATGTGAAAGACGCGCTTAACCCCACGCCTCTTGAGCCTAACTTTTGGCGGCTGTATGTTCCTGCGCCGGTAAATAATTCTACCGAACGGACGCTTTCGCTAAAAGTACCGTTTATTGACTGTGCGGCTTTCAAAGAGAGCAAAAAAATATGCCTTTTTTTAAACTCGGCAATGAAGGCGGTTTCCGTCGTAAATTTATTTATTTCATAATCCGAGCCCGTCCAATTTCCGCCGCCGGTATAGCCAAAGCCGAAACGATAGCCGTATTTCATTTGAGGCAAATCTTTTAGAGCCTTTTCTTTATCCGATAATCCGTATCCAAAGACAGCGCCCATATTTGCGCCTTGCGGCATATTGTCCGATATGTCGAATCCTACCGATAATTTATTATGACTGCCGTTATCTATATTGTCATTATAAGAAACTCTTTCAATAACAGGCGAGACAAATAAAGAAATCAGATCGATTTTATGCGCGAACGTTAAGGAATAATGCTCTATTTCCGTGCGAGTTTCCCGTATGGGATTATGATATTTGTCATCTTCGGCGGAAGAATAAATGCTGTAATTACTGCTCCAGCCGCCGTCATAAAATTTTTGATCAAAATCTAATTTTGAAAACTTAAAACTATAAGAATTATCGTTTATTGAAAGGCCGACGAGACTATTAATGCTGTCTTTAGAAAAGCCGCCCATTAAAAAAACCGCTTCGCCTTGCTTAAAATAATTTCCTTCAATTAAAGCTATGCTGACGCCGCTTTTATCTCCGCCGGAGGCAAAAAACAACGGAAAGAAAAAGTATCCGTCCTTGGCTTCAATATTGATATCTATTTTATTGTCTTCTTTCGCTGTCGCGTCAAAAGTTATTTCCTTAAACAGACGCATATTATGAAGTTCGTCTTGGGCTTCGTCATAAGATTTTTCGGTAAAAATGTCGCCTTGTTTTAGGCTGAATTTCCTTCTGACAACATTGGGATTCATTCTGTTGGTTTTGACGTTTATATTATCAACGGCGTAGCCGTCATATCCTTGTGCAAAACATGAAGATATTACAAAAAGAACGTTGAGCAAAATGAACAGGTAACGCATAAGTTTATTATATAAAAAAGTTATCCGCAAGGACAATTTACAGATAGAACTATAAACGACAATTTCCGCAAGATATGCCGGCGCGTGAATATGCCCGCGTCAAACCGGAAAGACCACAGCCGTAACTCAATCAATAAAAAAAAGAAGCTGCCCGTACATTTTGTCAGCGCAGATGACGCCGCAGCCCTATCGCATTTTAACACTGCCCCTTTTCTCTAAACTATTATAATTCATAAAGGCTTTCCGTTATTTTAGTTTTACTAATACTCTTACAAACTTTCCTAGCAAGCGTTGCATTGATAGCCCCCACTACACAGAATATTTTCCCCTGATCTTTTTGCGCGTGATCAAGTACCATAACGTAAGATAATATAGAAATTCCATCCACATAAGAAGAATTATACATGGGATAATAACCCATAACATCAAATCTTTGCCCTGTGGAAATATTGCCGTTATAATTATATGACGTATTAGTATTCGGGCAAGTCATCAGGCCTGCGCCCTGTTTAGTGCAGCCCGGTATATCAAAATCCAACACAATAATATTGTCCGTCGGATACTCTCCGTACGTAAGATAATACATTTCCGCCGCGTCTTTAATGGCTTTAGTATTGGACATTACCGTTGAGAAGCGCGCCTTTAATACCGCAACCTGGTACTGAGGCACGGCAATAGCGGCGAGAATAGCGATTATTATAACCACTACGAGAAGTTCTATTAATGTAAAACCTTTTTTTATTTTCATAATTTTTGTCCTATATCTTTTTATAAGCAAACAAAAAAGCGACGTTTACTTTGGGCAATTCCAATAACCCGTGTAGTAATCGTCGCTTCTGTCCATACAATAAAGTATAGACAAGAATGAACGATTATCTTAGGATTGGAATTTGCCGCGCGAGTCTCCCCGCCAAGCTCTGTACGGGCTCGCCCCGTACTTCCTTCAATAATCTGATTCTTGTATTTTTAAATTATCTTAAATTTTCTTCTACCGCTACCGCAAGACCTCCCGACTAAGTAATATTTTTTATTATATTAAATATGGCCTATGAAATCTATATCCAATCCTCTAATTTTGAGTAGCAGTATGTTTTTATGGCAAGCCTTGCTAAGTTGCCGGTTTGTTCTTTCCACTGCGTATGTGCGCGCTTTGCCGCGCTTATGTTCTTTGTCTGGGAGCAGGTTATAAGTGTCTAAATAGTCTGCCGTTTTTACATTGCCACAGTCTTTAGATGATAGTAAAGACAATAAACAATAATGTATAATAACAATATGACTGCCGAAACTAAAGTGGGCTTG
>JAIRMX010000211.1 GCA_031258375.1 Elusimicrobiota bacterium
TATACAAACGTTTAGGATACAATAGTTGTTTCAGTCGGTGTAAAAAGTCCAATATGTACTGATATCTAACAGTCATTATATAACTTCTTCAGGCGCCGAGGTTGATTTTGTTTTAAATATGGACGGGAAAATATTTGCAATTGAGTGTAAGGTTTCAACGGAAACAAGGTTGTCAAAAGGCAATTATTTTGCGATAGAGGATATTGCTCCAAAACATACTTTTGTTGTCGCAATGTCGGCAGAGGAAAGTTATCCGTTAAAACAGGGCATAGACGTTGTACCGCTTGGCGAGTTAAAAAACAAGTTGTAAAAAGGAGCAAAATATGAGTACCCAAGAAATTAACGCAGGCGATGAAAATAAAAACGAAATTAGCGAAGGCAGAGATTACCCTGTTTTTTCTAAAATTTCTCTCATTATTTTAGCAATTATAGGAGCTATTTCCCTTCCATCCATAATGACGCAAGGCCCAGTTGCTATCCTTTACTCTCTAATGGTGTTTGTAACAAATGGTGATACTTTTGCTTTTATTCTTATGGCAGTTCCAATAATCGCTGTCACTATTTTTGTGATGGCTGTATTTCTTGCGGCAAAAAAACGTAAATCTTGGCTATCCGTAGTTTTTATTTCTTTAGTAATAATAGTTTTTGTAATTCCAATGGCGTTCTTTTTTGTCTTCGGTTTAACAGCTCAAAGAACAGAAAAGGAGCCACTCATAGTAGAAGCCGCATCAAATTGCCACAGTAATCCATCAAGTAAAAAACAAATTGAATTACTACTTAAACGTGGTGCTAATGTAAATGCTATAGCAAAAAGTGGTTATACTGCTTTGATAAAGTCTTCATCTCTTTTGGGGCAAACTTGTTATGAAATTGTTGAGTTGCTTCTTATGTCTGGAGCAGATGCTAATATGCAAGATAGTATGTCAGGGGAAACGGCACTTTTTAAAGCTACTGATCCCACAATGGTTGAAATACTCCTCAAATATGGAGCAGATCCCAATATCAGAATGACTGATGGCTATAAGGAAACCGCTTTGATAACTTTTACCCGTAACAATCGTCAAAAGAAGATTATTGAATTATTAATAAAATACGGCGCAAATGTCAATGCTAAAGACAGCCATGATAACACAGCTTTAACCTTTGCTTTAATAAATAATAACAAAGAAGTAGCAGAAATTTTAAGACAAGCTGGCGCGAAAGAAAAGAAAACACAAAAGGAGTTAGACGCAGAAGCCGCATCTGAAAACGCTTCGTTGTGGTCAATTAAAGAACAAAATATAATGTTAATGTCCTCAGAATGTGCCTCGCAATCAAGTAAGAAAGAAGTTGAATCGCTACTTAAACAAGGTGCCAACATAAATGAAAATAAAAATAAATTTGGGACTACGGCTTTGATGCAGACTGCAGCAAAATCAGCGTCGTCAACGAACTGTATGGAAATGCTTAAATTCCTTCTTGAGTCAGGTGCAGATACTAATATAAAAGATCAATCAGGCGAAACTGCGCTTTTTTATGCTACCAGCCGCGCGGCGGTTGAAATGCTGATCAAACACGGAGCAAATCCTAATATTAAAAATCGTATTGGACAAACGGCTTTAATGTGGCATTCTGCCCAGTTTCCTTTTGCCGAGCAAAAATATATTATTGAAATGTTAATAGAAGCTGGCACAAAAAAAAATGAAAAAGACAAAAGTGGCAATACGGCATTAAGTTTGGCTCTAAAAAATAATAATCAGGAAATAGCAGAAATTTTAAAACAAGCCGGCGCGAAATAGAGGAAATATGTTTACGGGATTAATTGAAGATATTGGGATAATAGAAAAAATCGGCGAGGCGCAACTTGCGGTCGCCACAAAATTGGACGATATCAAAACAGGCGACAGTATTGCGGTAAACGGCGTTTGCCTGAGCGCAGTAAAAATCGGCGGAAATACGCTTTATTTCGATTATAGTCCGCAGACGGATAAGCTGACAAATTTATCTTTGCTTAAGGCCAATGCTAAAGTAAATATTGAGCGCGTGCTTAAATTAAATTCCAGACTCGGCGGGCATATAGTCAGCGGGCATATTGACGGCACGGCAAAAATTTTAGAAATTCAAAAACTTAACGATTTCTATAAATTTACTTTTGAACTTAACGATAATTTCAAAAAATATATGGCGCCAAAATGCTCTGTTGCAATTAACGGCATAAGCCTTACGGTTGCGGAAATAAACGCGCGAACTTTTGAAGTTTTCGTAATACCGCAAACTTTTTCTCAAACTACTTTGGCTTTTGCAAAAGTCGGCGAAAGCGTAAACATAGAAACCGATATTTTGGCCAAATATATGGAAAGTTTAATTTATAAAAATAATAAGAAAGATATTTCTATAGATTTACTTGCGGAGAACGGTTTTTTATGAAAAACAAAAAAATATTTAGTTCGATTGATTCTGTTTTAAAAGACGTGAAGGCCGGCAAAATAATTATAATAGTTGACGATCCTTCGCGCGAAAACGAGGGGGATTTATTTTGCCCCGCCGCCAAAATCACGCCGCAAAAAATAAACTTTATGGCAAAATACGGGCGCGGGCTTATTTGCGCGCCTATGGAAAATAAACGACTTAAGAAACTCGCGATAAATAATATGGTAGCCGTTTCTACGGAGAAAAAGGGCTGCGCGTTTACCGTTTCAGTTGATTATCGTCACGGCACAACTACGGGTATTTCCGCGTTTGACAGGGCTTTAACAGTAAAAAAACTTATAGACCCTAAATCAAAACCGCAAGATTTTGCGCGTCCGGGCCATATTTTCCCGCTGGCGGCAAAAGAAGGCGGCGTTTTGGTACGCGCCGGCCATACCGAAGCTGCGGTTGATATGGCGCGTTTGGCCGGTTTGTTTCCCGCCGGAGTTATATGCGAAATTATAAAAGACGACGGCAAAATGGCGCGTGTGCCGGATTTAACAAAATTTGCCGCCAAACATAAGTTAAAAATCATTACTATTGAAGACCTTATAAAATACAGAAGCAAAACAGAAAGTTTTGTTGAAGAAATTGTCGAAGTTGATTTTCCCACGCAAAACGGGCGTTTCAGATTGAAACTTTTTGAAGATACTATAACCAAAGAAACCGCGCTTGCGATAATCAAAGGAAATATAAAAAATAAAAAGGACGTTTTAACGCGCGTGCATTCTTCTTGCGAAACGGGCGATATCTTCCACTCGCTGCGCTGCGATTGCGGTTTGCAGTTGGAGCGCGCCTTGCAAATGATAGAAGCGAAAGGACGGGGTGTTGTACTTTATATGCATCAGGAAGGCAGGGGCATAGGACTTATAAATAAACTTAAGGCTTATCGTCTCCAAGAAAAAGGACTGGATACGGTGCAGGCGAATATCGCGCTGGGTTTTGCGCCGGACTTGCGCAATTACGGCATTGGCGCGCAAATACTCGCCAAACTCGGCATAAAAAGCATAAAGCTTATGACTAACAATCCGCGCAAAATTATCGGCCTTAAAGGTTACGGTTTGAAAATATCTTCAAGAGTACCGATAGAAATAAAACCTTTTGCCGAAAACGAAAAATATTTGAAAACCAAAAAAAATAAAATGGGGCATCTGTTAAGCATAAGATAGAATTATTTTGTTATTCCCATAAAAAATGGATGCAAGACGTAAATTTAAATATAATTAAGGAGCAAAAAAATGAAAATTGTAAATGGAAACTTGAACGGCGAAGGCAGAAAAATAGCCGTGGTGGCATCGAGATTTAACGAGTTTATCACAAGCAGGCTTCTTGCCGGAGCAAACGATATACTTGTAAGGCACGGCGTAAAAGATAATGACATAACGGTCGTATGGGTGCCGGGCGCGTTTGAAATACCCGCCGCCGCGCTGAAGCTTGCAAACTCAAAGAAACACGACGCCGTAATATGTCTCGGCTGCGTTATCAAAGGAAGCACTCCGCATTTTGATTATGTTGCGGCGGAAGTTTCAAAAGGCGTGGCAAATATCGCGATAAAAGCGGAAGTGCCGGTAATTTTCGGCGTTTTGACGACGGATAATATAGAGCAAGCCATAGAGCGCGCGGGTACGAAAGCTGGCAATAAAGGCGCCGAGGCAGCGACAAGCGCGATAGAAATGATCAGCGTTTATAATCAATTGTAACCGTTAAAAATAGGTCTAATAGCGTCTTAGGAATGATTTAATATTATTTTGAGGTGATAATATGATAAAAAACATTATCCAAAATGTGGTGGAATTGACTTAAAAAAGAAAGGTTTTTACAAAGGCAAGCAAGTCTACAAATGTAAATATTGTGGACTTGCTTTTTGTTTGCAGAAAAACTGGGCAGAAGCAGCCTATAAAGATTATAGTTTTGCTAGATTAAGTATGGATGATATTGTAATCGAATACAAAAGAAAACGAAGTACAACCCAGCGCAGCTTCGCCAAACTTAAAATCAAACAAAGTCTTTCAGTAAACACGGATAAGCACGTCAGCTTAATCCCGGACGCGGTGTATTTTGGCAGGAGTTTATGTTGCTTGGTATTTAACACAAAGCTGTACGAGGCTTAAACCAGCATTAAAAATAAGCCTTAAAATTGTACTGTCATTACAGTTCCCACGCTATAGGCGGTGTAAGATTCTTCTTCTATATATAAATGTTTGAAACTCTGAAACGCGCCGTTTAAAGTAAGGCGGATATTTTTAGATATTTCATAATCAAAACTCGTATTAATGTCAAATAAATCCCTGTTTTCCGTCACGGTAAAAGAACGCCTTCGCGAATAACTAAAGTTTGTGTTCCATATAATGCGGTTTGTTATAAGATAACGCCTGCTTATAAAAGGCAGCTGCAAGCCGTAAGGCAAGTTGAAATCAGCCCTTATATTTAGGCTTGGCACAATTTCTTTAACTTCGCTTACGAGTATGTCTCCGCCTTGCGTGCGGGTATCGAACAAATAAGTAAACTTGGGAGTAAATCTTATTTTCCCATAATTAAAACTGCTCTGCGCGGAAAAATCGCGGCGCAAATAGTCCTCAAGAGGTTTGTTTTTCTCTATGGCGGTTTCATTGGTTTTATCAAGAGTTTTTTGAGTATAACTGAAGGTATTGTCAAAATAATTAAACAGCACGAAACGCAAATCCGCCCCTAAAGATTTTTCCTCCTTAAACTCCACGTCTGTAGTTTCGCTCTGCGTATAATTATATTTAAGTTTTAAATTGGCTCCGTTAAAAAACACCGCGTTTCCAAAAAATTTTTCAATATTGTCGATAAATATCACCAAATCCGGCAAAGTGACGCTTTGCGTTTTATACGCCGAACCCAAATCTTCCGTAGTCTGATAGCTTTTTGCAAAATTATTCATTATCGACAAGGTTTTAAAAGGGCTGAGTTTTCCGTCAAAACCGTACGCGTTAAAAGGCGTCCAACGCAGTGTGGAAGAGTATGTGTCGCGCAGAGTGAGTTTGCTGCGATACGTATAAGGCGAGTTAAGGCCGAGCGAACCGCGCAGCCATATTTTATCAAGAGAGTTAAACGACTCGTCTACGTTTTCCCATGCGTCTCCGTCCTGCAGTTTATACGCGCCCGAAACGCTAAAGCCCGCGAATAATTTTGAGGACGGCAATATTTCTTTGCCGTTTAAAGTCAGGCCGATATTGCCGTCGGACGTGCGGTTTATGCTTTTGACTGCGCCTATCTCGAAAGGGTAAGAAGTGCCGCCCGCGTTGTAAGAGAATGCGGATAGATTGTTATTTTCCCTTATATTTACGCTGTAGCTTGCGGTCGGCGTAATCCAGTTGCCGATTCGCAACGCCGCGCTTACGCCCGCGTTTTGGCTCGCGCTTTTGTCATAATGTTTATTTGCGAATATGCCGCCGTTGTAAAAATGTCGGGTTTCGTCTACGGTTGAGAGGCTGTAGTTCGGCACTATTGAAGAACCTTTCCAAGGCTGGAAATATAGTTTGAAATCGTAGCTTTGAGTGGTCTCGTTTGTGTCATAATAACTTGAAGGCGCGCCTAAAATCGCAGAGTCGCTGTAGTTGATTTTGTTTTTTGAAAGCGCGGCTCCTGCCGAAATATTTTTGAGCAGCGGTTCTTTGGTTTTCGGCGAATAGTCGATATTTGCGGCGTAATATTGGCCGCTGTCGCTGCGCTGGAGTTTTTCGTAATCGGAATTATTAAAGGCGTATTGCAGGCCTATGCGCGGCAAATCGGGGTTTTGATATTGCGCTTTAATTGAACCCCTGTCGCGGGACACTTCTCCCGCATCGAGTACGCTTACGGTATTGCTGCTGGTGTAGTCGAGCACGTCCGGCGTCACGGTGTTAGAGCGGCTGTACTCCGCGTTAACGGGCAGATTTTTGACGCGCTTGAAGTTGAGGAAATAATCTTCTCTGGTATTTTTTTGTTTTGTCGGCACGGCAAGAGGCGTTTGGAATTTATCGTCCATATAAGTGAATTTTCCGCCGGCTTCAAGCCAGTTTTCTATATCTATTTTGCCTTCGGCCATATACGCGCTGCCGGTTGTTACGACGGAATCGGTCAAATAAATTTCGTCGAGCCAAACTTCGCCGGATTTACTGCTTGTGTTATCGATAATTCCGGCTTTAATTGTGCTTATTCTGTTGAAATTGACGTAATTATCGGCCCCGTAGGCGATTGTCGAGGCGTATTTTGAATTATTTTCAATTTTTTCAGGAATGCCGTCTCCGTTCGTGTCGATTAGTTTGAAACTGTAAAGACGCCACTCTGCCGGAAAATCAAGCGGAATTTCGATTTTGGCAAAGCGAGTATCGTCGGCGGCTATTTGTAAATAAAAAGTCGCGTCGGGATCCAGCAAATCGGCTTTATAATTATAAAGCAAAAACCTAAACTGCTTATGCTGCGAAAAATCCATCTTGTTAAAATTATGCTGAACGCTTAAATCCTTTAAATCCGTATCGGGGGGCAAGCTGAAATCATAGGCTAAAGCTAAAGATTGTTCTTTGACGCCGCTCGAATTTGAACGTATATCGTCTATGGAACCGTATAAAGCGCGGAACACTTCCCCGCCGTCGCCGGAATCATTGAAAATAGGCTTATATGTGTTTGGATTGTCTATATTGTTAATGCCGTAGGGAATTAAAGCGTTGCCGACAGCGCTGTCCGCAGACTGCCAAGTGCTTCCCGATACGGCAAGGTTCGCGATTTTTATCGTGCCTTTCTCTTTCGTCATCGCGCCTTTTTTTAGAGTAACGCGCATTTGTTTAATGGAGCTCCAATCCGAGGAATAATTTTTTCGGAAGTCTTCCAGCTGGAATTGTTTCCAGCTTTTAAAATCAATTTTATTCGGGTTGGGGCCTATATTGAGCGTAACTCCGGCAAAACCGTAATTTCTTACGTCTTCCGTCGTGTCCAAAATTCCGTTTCCGTCTAAATCCTGCGTGTCGACGCGGCCGTTGGGCTGAGGCTCTTTATTGAATTGATTATTTGCAAACGGATTATAGCGCCGGTAAGTGCCGTCCGGATTTACAAACAGCCAGCCTATATCTTCTGCGGGCGTAAGCTGGCCCGTGCAGCGCAAATCTTCGGTTTTCGGGACATAATATGACGGCGGCGGAGCGTAATATTTGCTGCAAGTCGGGAAAATATCGGCCGGATTAAAACCCGGAGGAATAGGTCCGTAGGACGAATTGTAATTATCACTTCTCTCGTCGACGGAGCCGAAAGAAATATTAAGCAGCGGGCCGTCGATATCGTTGTCGCCGGCAATTAATAATTCAAGCAAAGTTTTTTGCGTAAAATCCGTTCCCTGCGCGCTTATCGGGAAAACTATTGAAACTTCTTCGTCTCCCAAAGAGAAGTCGTAATTAATAGTAAGCACCGTTTGTTTGGAATCCGCTCTGGCCGCGCTCGAGGGATTTATATCCAGCGTTTTTATATCCTGCGAATCCCATTTTATTGCGTCAAAGAACGACGTTTGACCGCTTGGGTTCGACGAGATTTTCCAATCGTTGTATGTCGTCGAGGCTTTTACGTATTCTTTTGTCTCTTCCAAATTGTCTATCATAGCGGAGCCGAAAAGATTTTCGTCCTTTTTGCTTTGCGCGGCTTCCACGCCCAGCGACACCTTGACGCCGTCCATAACCTTTACGTCTTTTGCTTTTAAATCCGCTTCCATAACCGTCAAATTATTAGTAAGCGAATTTACGTTTGGCACGCGACTAGGCTCGGAGCCGCCTTCGTTAAGCAAACTTGCGCCTATTGAAATATTTTGCGTAAAATCGTAATTGAAACGCCCGCCCAGCAGCGCGCTTTCGCTGTTCCCGCCCGAAGACGTTTCGTAAGTGACGTCAATAGTGCTGTTTGCGCCGATAAGCTCGCTCTTGTAAAAAGTAATAAAACCGGAAGCGTAATCAACGTAATAATCTTTGTTGCGAGCCATTGTCGCGCCGTTTATTTTTACGGTTTCGGATTGAACGACTATATCCGGCTCCAAAAAATAAGTGCGCACGGTTGAGGAAAATTGCACGAAAAAGTATCTGTTTTTACCTGAAGACGGCGTCGTGTTATAAACGCTGGGGTCGTCTATGAAATTGCCGTATATCTCAAAAATGCCTTTTTCATAATCAACAATGTTTGTACAATAATCCGGCGCGGAGGTCGCGGGGCAGACTTCGCTTCCTCCGGATTCAAGCAGCTTTAAAGTAAAATTACCCTGTCCGTTGTCGCGCGTTATCTGTTTTGCGCCGATATTGTAATAGCGTTTGATTTCAAGCCTGTAGCCGGCTTCATTAGAATCTTGTAGCGGCCTGTCGCCGGAAGTTTTTATTATTTTTGTCGCTATTGTCGGATACAACGGATCAGTCGTTTGAAAACTTGCGGCGACAACGTCGGTATCGTTGAGAGGACTATTGAATATTATTATGTTTCGGTTATAATCGATGACATAGTCAACTCCGCGCGTCAGCACTCTAAAAGGCGCATTACCGCCGGTTGCGGGATATATTGCGCCGGTTGCATAATCCTGCGCCTGCATTGCTACAGGGTAGCCGTTATTTGTATGATCGTCCAAGAAAATTGTTTCCGTACCAGGAACTATATTACCGTTTAAGCCTGGCGTTGGCGATAGCAGGGCTTCGTGATACTGCGGCTCAAAATTAAGACTGTAATATTTGCGCCTTATATACTGCGTGTCGCGTATGTTTACCGTCTCAAAAACGCTGTTTCCTTTGAACTGTTTGCTTTTCGAGCTTCCTTTTGTCTGGCTGCCTATAAGGCGCAAATTAGCTCCGCCGTATTTGAGATGCATTTTTGCGCCGAATACTTGCTTGTTGTAGGAAAGAAATTCAGTATTAGGCAGCGAAAGCTCAATATCTCCGAAATCCGCGCTTTGCACAAATTCCTCTCCTTTGCCGCGGTAAGCCACGGATATATTCTGCGCGTCTTCTTTTTGATCGTCGTAATCTATGTCTACAAAAATCCTGTCGCTTATTTTGCCCTGCAGTTTTATTTGCATTTCCTGAGTAAAATTGAATGTGCTGAAACTGCGGTCGTCAACAGTTTTTTTGCCTTTATATTTTTTGGCGGAGTAATTGAGGCCGAAAGTTTTGCGCCCGGTCAAGGATATCGTGGTGCCGTATATAGGCACGAGAATCGACGGGTTTAGAATTTCAAGATATTCTATGGCTTTCTCGCGCAATTCTACCGCTCCTTCCATATTTTTTATGACGTTTTCAAGATACGCGCGGCCGTAGCGGTAATAATTATCCATGCTTTCTTCTTCCTCGTCTTGCGCGGGCGGCAGCATAATGGGGGCATCGTCCTGCAATAATTCATAACGGGAAGGCTCAAAAAGTTTAAAATCCGCGCGTCTGTTATTTAAATTAAAATATTCTTGCGCCGTTTGCGGGCCGCTGTCGTCTTCGATTTTATCTTCTTCGATTTCCGCCTCGCTAATCGGGCTTTGAAGCGCGGGATTTTGCAGGTAGGAAAGCTCCGTCGTTTGAGGCGGCGTTGCAACGATATTATTTTCGTTAGGGGCGGATCCTAAGGGAAGAGGGTTTGAGGCCGGCTCTATAAACGGGACGGCGTCTAAAGCGTTTGGCCGCTCGGGAAAGGCGGCGGCGGACGACTGCGCTAAAGCGTCAAAACCAAGCGCGTTAAAAAGCATTATTACAAGTGCCGCAAATCTTATTATTGCCTTGAGCGTTTTCATTTTTTAATAATTCACCTATTTTAAATCATATAAAAAATAACGCGCGATGAATATATATAATATTATTTTGAGGATTTTTTGTTATTATATAATAAAAAATAATATAACAGATTTAAAAAACGAGAGAAAGTTTTTATTATCGAAGCGGGTGTCAGAATGCCAGGAGATTATATTCCTGTTTTAACAGAAAAGGCATTTGGAATAAATTTAGGGTTTTACTATATAGATATGTTGCGCAGGCAAGCGCGTTAATTTATATAATTTACGTATGGAAAAGTTTAGATTAGTCTCCGCTTTTAAACCCGCAGGCGACCAGCCGCAGGCAATAGATAAACTTACCGAGGGCATAATATCAGGCAAAAAACGCCAAACGCTGCTTGGCGTTACGGGTTCCGGCAAAACTTTTACAGTTGCAAACGTCATACAAAAATTAAATAAGCCCGCTTTGATAATGTCGCCAAACAAAGTTTTGGCAGCGCAGCTTTACGGCGAGTTTAAACAATTTTTCCCGGAAAATGCCGTGGAGTATTTTATTTCTTATTACGATTATTATCAGCCGGAAGCCTATATTCCGCAGACGGATTCTTATATAGAAAAAGACGCTTCTATCAACGAGCATATTGAAAAATTACGGCTCAAGGCCACAACGTCTCTTCTTAACAGGCGCGATACTATCGTCGTCGCGTCGGTGTCTTCGATTTATAATATAGGCTCGCCGGAAAATTTCCAAAAATTAAGGATACATATCAAGAAAGGAGAACTGCTCTCAAGGATTGATTTCACCAAGCATCTCATAAAAATTTTATACGAACGCAGCGACACGGAATTTACGGAAGGCAAATTCCGTATAAGAGGCCAATTTATAGACGTTTTCCCGCCGTATTCGCAAAACGCTTTAAGAGTGGAGATTGAGGGCAGCAATGTAAAAAATATTTACGAAATAAATCCGCTGTCTGCGGATATTGCGCATAGTTTTGAGGAGGTTTGGCTTTCGCCGGCAAAACAATTTGTTTCCGACGACGAAAATATGGAAGCCGCCATATGCTCAATACGGGAAGAATGCGCGCAAAGAGTAAAATTTTTCGAATCCCAAAACAAACTCGTTGAAGCCCATCGCATAAGACAAAGAACAAATTATGATTTGGAAATGCTTGCGCAGACCGGCTTTTGCGCCGGCATAGAAAATTATTCAAGACAGCTTGAAAGGCGAGCTGCGGGCAGCAGGCCCAATTGTCTGTTTGATTATTTTAAACTTTACGATGATTTTTTGGTATTTGTCGACGAATCTCACGTCGCGGTTCCGCAAATACGCGGTATGTATAACGGAGACCGCGCGCGCAAACAAATGCTTATAGACTTTGGTTTTCGCCTGCCGAGCGCACTGGATAACCGGCCTTTGAAATTTGAAGAATGGGAAAATTTACTGCCGTCTGCGGTTTTTGTTTCCGCGACGCCGGGGCCTTACGAGCTAACCGTATCCGCGGAAAATATCGTCGAACAAATTATTCGCCCCACCGGTCTTGTCGACCCGCCGGTAACGGTTCGTCCCGTCGAAGGACAAATACAAGATTTGTTAGGCAGAATACGCGATAAAACGAAACAAAAAGAACGCTCTTTAGTTTTGGCTTTAACCAAAAGAACGGCAGAAGATATTTCCGCCTTTCTTTTTGAAAAGGCAATACGCGCGCGTTATCTGCACAGCGGTATCGACGCTCTTGAACGCATTGATATTTTAAAAGATTTCAAGCGCGGAGAATTTGACGTTTTGGTAGGCATTAATTTGTTGCGCGAAGGCATTGACATACCGCAGGTGGGTCTTGTCGCCATACTTGACGCCGACAACGAAGGTTTTTTGCGAAATACGACGACGATTATCCAAATATCCGGCAGAGCCGCGCGCAATATTAACGGCGAAGTTGTTCTTTACGCGCAAAACCAAACCCCTTCCATAGATTATGCTCTCTGCGAGATGAACCGCAGGCGCGTTCTTCAGGAAGAGTATAATAAAAAACATAAAATTACGCCAAGAACAATTCAAAAATCGGAAGCGGAGATGAAAGAATTCGAAGACAAAAGCAAATCCGCCGGCATAAACGTCATACATACTTTAAGCGGCATATTGCCCCAGGCCAAGCATATACCAATGATGATAAAAGATATAGAGCGCCAAATGATTTCCGCCGCCGATAATCTCAATTTTGAACTTGCGGCGGAACTTCGCGACAGGCTTTTTGAACTCAAAGACATGACTATAAAACCCGCTGCCAAAGCAGAGAAAATTACAAAAAGGAAAAGATAGAACTTTTGGAAATTTTTTTATTTTTCGAAACAAGGCGACCAAATGCATTGGCTGGACGGTTTTGTAAAACCGATATCCGCGCAGGTCGTTCTTGACGGAGAACCGGGACCGTCTATGCAAAGAATCTCATTTTTTTGTATCGGCATATACAAAACATAGTCTCTTCTATCTTGCGAAAGCCCTAAAATAATATTTGTATTGCTGTTTTTGGGACCGATAAAAATAGCCTTTCCAGTAGTCTCTATGACGGAAGAAAATTTATCGCACGACAAATACGTTATTATTACTGTGCTGCCTCTAGTCTCATAAGAACAATTTGGAAATTCGGCGGCCAACTCGCTATAATCTGCGGGGTTTCGCCCTTGCTCTAAAATAAATAACTTAACGAGATTCGATATGCTTCTCAGCATAGTAATTTGCTCCGCCGCACGGGCATTTAGTACGGATTTTCTATACTGCGGCAAAGCGATAACGGCAAGAATTCCGATTATCAAAACAACAACTAATAATTCTATTAGCGTAAATCCTTTCTTATCTTTTTTATTGTCTGCCATTTTTAAACCCCTCTTTATTTAATCAATTTCGAGCTATATTGCATTATTATACAAAATGCCCCCCCCCCCCCCCGCAAATTTACGTCGCAAAACCTTGTCCACAAATTTGCGCAAAGTAAGACAGGTTGCTTTCTTAATAATCGCAACAAATCTTATAATTTAATACAATTTATATATGGATTTGGATTTTACAATCAACAAAATTATTGAATTGGGAGAAGTTTCTTCCACGCAGGACATAGCAAAAGAACTGGCCACCGTTTCCGATTATGACTACGTTTTGATTTGCGCAAAAACGCAAACAAACGGAAGGGGGCGTTATGAGCGCAAATGGGATTCATGTCCCGGCGGGCTTTATATGAGTTTGTTGCTGCGCTCCAAAAAACAAATTAGTTCAACCTCTGATTTAAGCGTAAAAACCGGCCAAGCCGTAGCGCAGACTTTAAAAGAACTTTACGGCATAAAAACAAAAATAAAACTGCCTAACGACGTGCTGGCAGTCGACAAAACAGGCTGTAAAAAAATATCGGGCATACTTATAGAAACTTCTTCCAAGTCGGATAAACTTAATTGGCTGTCCGTCGGGATAGGCGTTAATCTGAACAATAAGCCGTCCAAAAACTTACAGGCAATAAGCGCAAAAGAAATTTTGGGAAAAGCGGTCGATATTAACGAATTTCGCGGCGAATTTATAAAGATTTTTGCGCTAAAATATCTGCAATGGCAAATCGGTTCGCAAAATTAATTTTCCGCGTCGCCCATTATGGCTTTTACTTTTGACAAAAGCACGCTTGTGCGAAACGGTTTTATGCAAAAATCCCGCACTTGCACAAATCCCCGCAATGCTTTCTCGGCGTCTTCAAGCGCGGATACTATCATAACGGAAGTATCCACGAGTTCTTCTGTTTCGGACATTGTTTTTACTATATATTGACCGTCAAAGCCCGGAAGCATTAAATCCAAAATTACAAGATGCGGCCTCACTTTTTTTATTAAATCCAAAGCATCGCGTCCATTGTCGCAAAGGTGAACCTCATAGCCGGCGTTTGTAAGCACCATATTGATAAGTTCAAGTATATCCGCTTCGTCTTCTACGACTACTATTTTCTTTTTAAGTTCCGCCATATTATCCTCCCGCAAAATTTTATATCATATTAAATAAGACGATAGTTTATATTATATAAAATTATGGGCAATTTGAATTTTGAAGCGACAATTTGGCAAGAATTGATTAAATTTGACAAAGCGAAAGGTTTTTTTAAACCCAAAAGCAATGTCCTCGTCGGGCTTTCCGGCGGCGCGGATTCCGTGGCGCTTTTACATTTCGTAAAACAAATGTCTTTAAAAAAACATTTTTCCGCATATGCCTGCCACATAAATCACGGTTTGCGCAAAGCGGCCGCAGACGACGCCGTTTTCTCTAAACTAATCGCCGCGAAACTAGGCGTGCCTTTTTTGCTGAAAAAAGCGAACGTTAAATCTTTGGCTAAAAAGGAAAATTTGAGCATAGAACATGCCGCGCGCAAAGCGCGCTATAAAGTTCTTGAAGAAACCGCAAAAAAATTGGGTTGTTCCAAAATCGCGCTCGCGCATCATCTCGACGATAACGCGGAAACTATTTTGCTGAATATTTTACGAGGCACGAAAGCAAAAGGACTATTGGGCATACCCGTTTGCAGACAGATTGGAAAAATTTGGATAATAAGGCCGTTTTTGTGTATTACTAAGGAGCAAGTCCTGAAATATATAAAAGCCAATAGTTTGGATTTTATAAACGACGAAAGCAACGGCGACGAAGTTTTTACAAGAAATTGGGTAAGGAACTCCCTTCTGCCTCTACTTGAAAAAAAGCAGCCTAAAATAAGACAGCATTTATTTTGCATCTCGGGCGACGTCGCTAAATATATCAAGAACGGTTAATTTGCCCGCATATTGCGCGCTGTGCGGCAGTATCAACCCTTTTTTCATAAAGCCGAGCGCGTAAGTTTCTTTTGCTTTTACCGCTCGCGCGAGATAAGGCAGCCCGCTGTCCATATCAACGCCGGTCGGGCCGTCTATGCTTATAATGTTTGCGCAACCGTTAATTATATCGATAATTTCTTGGAAAACCGCCCGCGCGGGATACGCGTTGTTTGCGCCAAGCCCCAGCAAAGCGTCAACCGCGACATAAGTTTTTGCGGCGGTTTTTTTAAAATAGTTTAAATCC